>NZ_WAAS01000075.1:0-26226 GCF_008806585.1 Micromonospora sp. AMSO12t | reverse complement strand
GGGGCCGCGGCGTCGGCGGCGGGCGGCTCCTCCAGGATGGTGTGCGCGTTCGTGCCGGAGATGCCGAACGACGAGACGGCCGCCCGGCGGGGACGGTCGGTCACCGGCCACGGCGTCGCCTCGGTCACCAGCGACACCTCGCCGGCCGACCAGTCCACC
This sequence comes from Micromonospora sp. AMSO12t, assembly GCF_008806585.1. Lineage (NCBI taxonomy): Bacteria > Bacillati > Actinomycetota > Actinomycetes > Micromonosporales > Micromonosporaceae > Micromonospora > Micromonospora sp. AMSO12t. Next base: position 26,067 of record NZ_WAAS01000075.1, on the reverse strand, counting down.
TTCGGCGTCGGCTCGTCGACGTGCAGGGTGGACGGCACGAGCCCGTGCCGCATCGCCATCACCATCTTGATCACGCCGGCCACGCCCGCGGCGGACTGGCTGTGACCGATGTTCGACTTGATCGAGCCGAGCAGCAGCGGCCGGTCGGCGGGCCGGTCCCGCCCGTACGTGGCCAGCAGCGCCTGCGCCTCGATCGGGTCGCCGAGCACGGTGCCGGTGCCGTGCGCCTCGACGGCGTCCACGTCGGCCGTGGTCAGCCGGGCGTTCGCGAGGGCCTGCCGGATCACCCGCTGCTGGGCCGGCCCGTTGGGGGCGGTGAGACCGTTGGACGCGCCATCCTGGTTGACGGCGCTGCCGGCGATCACGGCGAGGACGGGGTGCCCCTTGCGCTGGGCGTCCGACAGCCGCTCCACCAGCAGGATGCCGACGCCCTCGGACCAGCCGGTGCCGTCGGCGGCGGCGGCGAACGACTTGCACCGGCCGTCGGGGGCGAGCCCCCGCTGCCGGGAGAAGCCCACGAACGGGGCGGGGGTGGCCATCACGCAGACGCCGCCGGCCAGGGCCAGGTCGAAGTCGCCCTGCCGCAGCGCCTGGCAGGCCAGGTGCAGGGCGACCAGCGACGACGAGCAGGCGGTGTCGACCGTGACGGCGGGGCCCTCCAGGCCGAGGGCGTACGCGATCCGTCCCGAGACGATGCTGGTGGCCGTGCCGGTCAGCAGGTAGCCCTCGTCGGTGCCCTCGACCTCGGTCTGCGGGCCCACGCCGTAGCCGTTGGCGGCGGTACCGACGAAGACGCCGACCTTCTGCCCGCGCATGGACGCGGGTGCGATCCGGGCCTGCTCGAACGCCTCCCACGACGTCTCCAGCAGCAGCCGCTGCTGCGGGTCCATCGCCACGGCCTCGCGGGGCGAGATGCCGAAGAACTCGGCGTCGAAGTCGGCCGCGTCGTAGAGGAAGCCGCCCTCCCGCGTGGTGGAGTGGCCGGCCCGGTCGGCGTCCGGGTCGTACAGGTTGTCCAGGTCCCAGCCCCGGTCGGTCGGGAAACCGCCGATGGCGTCGCTGCCGGAGGCCACCAGGTCCCAGAGCTGCTCGGGGCTGGCCACGCCGCCCGGGTAGCGGCAGGACATCGCGACGATCGCGATGGGCTCCCGGGCGGCAGCGGTCAGCTGCTGGTTGAGCTGACGGAGGCGGCCCGTCTCCTTGAGCGAGGCGCGAAGCGCCTCGACGACCTTGTCTGCGGACGTAGACATCATGAGCTCCGTACTGGGGACAACGGTCAGGAATCGGTTCCGTCAAGCGCCAGCCTGACGAGGGCGTCGGTGTCGAGGTCGTCGAGGTCCAGGTCCTCGTCGGTGGACTCGTCACCGTCGCCGCCGTCGGCGTCGGCGAGGTTGAGCAGCAGGTCCAGCAGCCCGGCCTCCCGCAGGCGGGTCAGCGGGATCGCCGCGAGCGCCTGCCGGACGGCCGCCTCCGCCGGGTCGCCGCCGTCCGCCTGTGCCCCCTCGGGCAGCAGGCCGTCGAGCAGGTTCTCGGCGAGCACGGCCGGGTTCGGGTAGTCGAAGACGAGGGTCGCTGGCAGCGACAGGCCGGTGGCCCCGGTCAACCGGTTGCGCAGCTCGACCGCCGTCAGCGAGTCGAACCCGAGCTCCTTGAAGGCGCGCTGCGGCTTGACCCGGTCCGTGCCCGAGTGGCCGAGCACGGCGGAGGCGTGGGTGCGGACGAGATCGACCAGGTGCCGGACCCGCTCGGGCCGGGGCAGCGTGAGCAGGTGCTCCCGCAGGGCGTCGACGGCCCCGCCGGGCTGCTGCTCCCCGGCCTGGGCGTGCAGCGCCTCGCGGGCCTCGGCGATGTCGTCGAGCAGCGGCCGGGGGCGGGCCGAGGCGTACGCCGGGGCGAAGACCGCCCAGTCGACGTCCACCACGGTCAGCGCCGCCCGGGGCAGGCCCACGGCGTACCGCATGGCGTGCACGGCCTTGGCCGGTGCCATGGCGGTCAGGCCGCGCCGGGCCAGCAGCTGCTGGGCCTCGCCGGTGGCCATGCCGCCGTCGGCCCACGGCCCCCAGGCCACGGACGTCGCCGGCAGGCCCCGCCCGCGACGCTGCTCCGCGAGCGCGTCCAGGAAGGCGTTCCCGGCGGCGTACGCGGACTGCCCGCCGCTGCCCCACACCCCGGCGATGGAGGCGAACAGCACGAAGGCGTCCAACGGCCGGTCGGCGAGCAGCGCGTCCAGGTGCACCGCGCCGGCGACCTTGCCGTCGAGCACCCCGGCGAACGCGGCCAGGTCGGTGTCGGCGATCAGGCCGGGCTCGCCGGCACCCGCCGCGTGGACCACGGCCGTCAACGGCGCGGGGTCCTCGTCCAGCCGGGCCAGCAGTGCCGCCACCTGGTCGCGGTCGGCCACGTCGCAGGCCACGACCGACGCCCGTACGCCCTGCGCGGTCAGCTCATCGCGCAGCTCCACCGCCCCGGGGGCACGCTCGCCCCGGCGGCTGGTCAGCACGACGTGCGCGGCGCCGTTGGCCGCCGCCCACCGGGCGACGTGGGCGCCCAGGGCGCCGGTGCCGCCGGTGACCAGCACCGTGCCGGACGGCCGCCACCGCTCCGCCGTGTCGGGGGCGGCGGGTGCCGCCCGGACCAGGCGGCGGACGAACACCCCGGAGGGGCGTACGGCCAGCTGGTCCTCGTCGCCGGCGCCGGTCACCACCCGCGCCAGCCGGTCCCACGCCGTCGCGTCGACCTGCTCGGGCAGGTCCACCAGTCCACCCCAGAGCTGGGGGTGTTCCAGGCCCGCCACGAGTCCCAGGCCCCACAGCCCGCTCTGGGCGACGCCGTGCACCGCGTCCCCGTCGCCGGTGCTGACCGCGCCCTGGGTCAGGCACCACAGCCGGGTCGTCGCCCCGGCGTCGTGCAGGGCCTGGAGCAGCAGCAGCGTGGCGGCCGTCCCGACCGGTACGGCCGGGTGGGCGGGGTGCGGCTGGTCGCGGAGGCCGAGCAGGGAGAGCACGCCGGTGACGGGCCCGTCGGCCAGCGCGTCGGCCAGCCGGCGGGCGAGTTCCGCCCGGTCGGTGCCGACCGGGTCGACGGTCAGCCGGACCACGTCGGCGCCGACCTCGGCGAGGGCCTTGGTGACCGCCTCCGCGCGGGTGCCGTCCGTCAGGTCGTCCTCCGCCGTCACGAGCAGCCACACGCCGGGCCGCGCCGGCTCGGCGGTGATGTCGGTCCGCTTCCATCCGACCCGGTACGACCAGGCGTCCACGACCGCCCGCCGCGTCCGCGCCCGGTGCCAGGTCGACAGGACCGGCAGGGCCGGGGTGAGGGCGTCCAGGGCGGCGCCGTCGTCGCCGAACTGCGTGGCGAGGGCGCTCAGGTCGCCCTGCTCGACGGCGGCCCAGAAGTCGGCGTCGACGCTGTCGGCCGTCCTCGTACGCGGCCGGCTCGCCGGCTCCGGCCAGTAGCGCTGGTGCTGGAAGGTGTACGTCGGCAGGTCGACCCGCCGCGGCCCGCTGTCGGTGAACCACTCCTGCCAGGTCACCGGCACGCCGTGCACGTGCAGTTCCGCCAGCGCGCCGAGCAGCGCCTGGGCCTGCGACCGGTCCCGACGCTGGGTGGCGACCGACAGGACGTCGTCGTCGTCCGGCAGGATGTCCGCCGCCATCGCGGTCAGCACGCTCTGCGGCCCGATCTCCAGGAACGTGTCCACCCCGGCGGCCCGCAGGGCGGTGACCCCGTCGGCGTAGCGGACGGCCTCGCGGACGTGGCGCACCCAGTAGTCGGCCGTACGGATCTCGTCGGCGTCGGCGAGCGCGCCGGTCACGTTCGACACGATCGGCAGCGCCGGCGCGACGAACGTCAACCCGTCCAGGACCGTCCGGAACTCGGCGAGCATCGGCTCCATCAGCGGGCTGTGGAACGCGTGGCTGACGGCGAGCCGTCGGGTACGCGCGCCCCGGTCCCGCCAGTCGCGCTCGATCTCGTCGAGGGCCTCCACCGCGCCGGACACGACGATCGACGTCGGCCCGTTCACCGCCGCGACACCGACCTTGTCGGCCAGGCCGACGATCGACTCCGTCACCGCGTCCTCGGCGGCGGCCACGGCCAGCATCCCGCCGCCGGCCGGCAGCGCCTGCATCAACCGGCCCCGCGCGGCAACGAGGGCGCACGCGTCGGCCAGGGACAGCACCCCGGCCACGTACGCGGCCGTCACCTCGCCGATCGAGTGGCCGGCGACCATGTCGGGCACGATGCCGAACGACTCCACCAGCCGGAACAGCGCCACCTCGACGGCGAAGAGGCCGGCCTGCGTGAAGACGGTCTGGTCCAGCAGCTCCGCCTCTTCCGTACCCGCCTCGGCGAACAGCACCTCCCGCAGCGCACCCGGCAGCAACGGGTCGAGGTGTCCGCACACCTCGTCCAGGGCTGCCGCGAACACCGGGAACGCCTCGGACAGCTCCCGGCCCATGCCGGCGCGCTGCGCGCCCTGGCCCGAGAACACCAGCGCCAGCCGGCCCCGGGGCCCACCCGGGCCCGCGAAGACCCCGCCGGAGGGCTCACCCGCCGCCAGCGCCTCCAGGCCCGCCAGCAGCTCGTCGCGGCCCGTCCCGGCCACCACCGCGCGATGTTCCAGCACCGACCGGGACACCACGCTCGACCACGCCGCGTCCAGCGGGCGTACGCCGCCGTCGGCGGCCAGCCAGCTCGCCCAGCGGCCCGCCTGCGCGACCAGCGACGCGCCGTCGCGGGCCGACAGCAGCACCGGCACCAGCGGCGGTACGTTCCCGGCGACGATCTCGCCCTCGACCAGCTCGGCCGGCGGCTGCTCGATGATCACGTGCGCGTTCGTGCCGGAGATGCCGAACGACGACACCGCCGCCCGACGCGGCCGGTCCACAGCCGGCCACGGCGTCGCCTCGGTGGTGAGAGCGACCGCCCCGGCCGACCAGTCCACGTGCGGCGACGGCTCGTCCACGTGCAGCGTCGACGGCACCACACCGTGGCGCATCGCCATGACCATCTTGATCACACCGGCCACACCGGCAGCCGCCTGCGTGTGCCCGATGTTCGACTTCACCGACCCCAACAACAGCGGCCGGTCCCCCGGACGCTCCTGCCCGTACGTCGCCAACAACGCCTGCGCCTCGATCGGGTCACCGAGGGTCGTGCCCGTGCCGTGCGCCTCCACGGCGTCCACGTCAGCGGTGGTCAGGCGCGCGTTCGCCAGCGCCTGGCGGATCACCCGCTGCTGCGACGGGCCGTTCGGCGCGGTCAGCCCGTTCGACGCGCCGTCCTGGTTCACCGCCGTGCCCCGCACGACCGCGTAGATGCGCCGACCCTCCCGCTGGGCGTCGGAGAGGCGCTGCACCAGCAGCACGCCCACGCCCTCGGACCAGCCGGTGCCGTCGGCCGACGCCGCGAACGACCTGCACCGGCCGTCGGCCGACAGGCCACGCTGCCGGGAGAACTCGATGAACGTCCCCGGCGTCGCCATCACCGTCACACCGCCGGCCAGCGCCAGATCGCACTCGCCCGAGCGCAACGCCTGCACTGCCAGGTGCAGCGCCACGAGGCTCGACGAGCACGCCGTGTCGACGCTGACCGCCGGGCCCTCCAGCCCGAACGTGTACGCCACCCGACCCGACAGCACGCTGCCCGAGTTGCCGGTGCCGACGTAGCCCTCGACCTCGCCGGCCAGCTCCATGAGCCGGTTCGCGTAGTCGTGGTACATGACGCCGGCGAACACGCCCGTCCGGCTGCCCCGCAGCCGCGACGGGTCCAGCCCCGCCGACTCGAACGTCTCCCACGACGCCTCCAGCAGCAACCGCTGCTGCGGGTCCATGGCGAGGGCCTCGCGCGGCGAGATGCCGAAGAACGCGGGATCGAACGCGCCGGCGTCGTACAGGAAACCGCCGTGCCGGGTGTACGACGTCCCGGGGTGGTCCGGATCGGGGTGGAAGAGCGTGTCGAGGTCCCAGCCGCGGTCGGCCGGGAACTCGCCGACGCCCTCCCCGCCGGTGCTGACCAGCTTCCACAGCTGGTCGGGTGACTGGACGCCGCCGGGGTAGCGGCAGGCCATGCCCACGATCGCGATCGGCTCGTCGGCGTCGCCGCCGGCCGGCTCGTCGGAGACGACGGCGGCGAGCCGTTCGCCGACCAGTTCCGCGTACACGTGGGCGGTCAGGGCCTGCGGGGTCGGGTAGTCGAAGACCAGGGTCGAGGCCAGCCGCAGGCCGGTCGCGCCGTTGACCCGGTTGCGCAGCTCGACGGCGGTCAGCGAGTCGAAGCCCAGCTCCCGGAACGCCCGGTCCGCCGGCACCGCCTCGGCGCCGCCGTGTCCCAGCACCTGTGCGACGAGACCCCGCACCAGCTGGTCCACCTCGGTGAGGCCGTTCTCCTCACTGAGCCTGGCCAGCCGGTCGGCCCAGCCGTCACCGCCCTTGCCCGCCTGGCGGCGGGTGTTCGCCGTGCCGATGAGGACCCGCAGCATCGGCGGCACCATCCCGCCGGAGGCCGCCGCGCGCAGCGCGGGCACGTCGATCACGGCCGGCACCAGGGCCGGCCGGCCGGCGCCCAGGGCGGCGTCGAACAGCTCCAGACCGGTCCGGGCGTTCATGCCCCGCAGGCCGGCGCGCGCCGAGCGGGCCCGCTCGACTCCACCGATCGACGCGGCCATGCCGGCGGTGTCCCACATGCCCCACGCCAGGCTGACCGCGGGCAGGCCCGACTTGCGCCGCCACACCGCCAGCCCGTCCAGGAACGCGTTGGCCGCCGCGTACGCCGACTGCCCCGGCGAACCCAGCACCCCCGCCACCGACGAGAACACCACGAACACGTCCAGATCCGGCGCGAGGGACGCCGTCGCCTCGTGCAGGAACCACCCGGCCGACACCTTCGGCGCCAACACCCCGGCCAGCCGCTCCGCCGTCAGCCCCTCCACGACACCGTCGTCCAGGACACCGGCCGTGTGCACCACACCCGCCAGGCGACCCTCGGCGCCGATCTCCGCCACCAGGCCGAACACCTGGTCCCGGTCCGTCACGTCACAGGCGACGATCCGTACGTCGGCGCCCAGCGCGGTCAACCGCCCGGTCAGCTCGCCGGCGCCCTCGGCCTCCGGGCCGCGCCGCGACACGAGCACCAGCGAGCGCACGCCGTGCACCGACACCAGGTGCTCCGCGACCAGCGCACCGAGCGCGCCCGTACCGCCGGTCACCAGCACCACGCCGTCACCGACGGCCGGCGCCTGCGCCGACGCCGGCACCACCGCACGGACCAGGCGCGGCACGAAGACCTCGCCGCCACGGACGGCCACCTGGCCGCCGGTCGGGTCCGCCGCATAGCGGGTCAGGGTGCCCAGCACGCCGGGGTTCACGCCACGGTCCACGTCGGCCAGGACGATGCGGCCCGGGTGCTCGGACTGCGCCGAACGCAGCAGACCCCACACCGCCGCGGCGGCCGGATCCGTCACCTGGTCCTCGTCGCCGACGGACACGGCGCGTCGGGTGGCCACCACCAGTTTCGAATCCGCCAGGACGTCCGCGGCCAGCCACGCCTGCACGAGGCCCAGCACGTCCGCCGTCATGGCCCGGGCCCGCTGCGCCGCGTCGACGTCGCCGGCGTCCGGCCCGGTCGGCGTGAACAGCAGTCGGCGCGGCGGCGCGGTGCCGGTGTCGATCGCGGCCAGCAGCTGCCTGATCGTCTCGGCGGAGGGACCGCCGGGAACGCCCGGCAGGGCCGGACCGCCCAGCACCGCCCAACCCGACACGTCGTCGACCGGTTCGGTCTCCTCCGCCTGCCAGACCACCTCGAACATCGACCGGGACGCCACACCTGCCGTGGCCGTGCCAGCCAGCTCACGCAGGACGAGGGAGTCCACCGACACCACCGGCGCGCCCACCTCGTCGCACGCCACCAGCCGCACGCCGGCGCCGCTGCGGGACAACCGGACCCGCAGCACCGTGGCACCCGAGGCGTGCACCTGCACGCCCTCGAACGCGAACGGAACCCGTGGCCCGCCCGGCTCCTCGCCCAGCAGCAGGGCGACCGGGTGCAGGGCCGCGTCCAGCAGCGCCGGGTGCACCCCGAACCGGTCGATGCCCGCCGCCGCGTCGTCCGGCAGGACCACCTCGGCGAACACCTCGCCGTCGCCCACCCACGCGCGTCGCAGACCCTGGAACACCGGCCCGTACGCCAGGCCGCGCGCGACGAGCGCCGGGTACCAGCCCGCCAGGTCGACCTCGGTCGCGCCGGCCGGCGGCCAGGTGCCCGTCCTCGGCTCGTCCGCCGTCGCCGGCTCCAGCACACCCTCGGCGTGCTGGAGCCAGCCCGCCTCGGGGTCGTCGTCGGGGCGCGAGTAGACGGCGACGGGACGCTGCGACGAGTCGCCCGCCGACACCCGGACCTGGATCCGCACGGCGCCCGCGTCGGGGAGCACCAGCGGCGTCAGCACCGCCAGGTCACGCAGCCGGGACACGCCCGCCTCGTCGCCCGCGCGCACGGCCAGTTCCACCAGCGCCGTGCCGGGGACCAGCGGCACGCCCGAGACCACGTGGTCGGCCAGCCAGGGGTGGGTGGTCAGCGAGAGCCGGCCGGTCAGCACCACCTCGTCGTCGCCGGCGAGGTCGACCGCCGCGCCGAGCAGGCCGTGCCCCGCCACACCGAGGCCCGCGCCGCTGACGTCACCGGCCCGCAGCCGCCCCACCGCCGGCCAGAACCGCTGCCGCTGGAACGGGTACGTCGGCAGGTCCACCGGGCGGGTCGCGGTGCCCGGCAGGAGGTCGGTCCAGGTGACCGGCACGCCGTGCACGTGCAGCTCCGCCAGCGCGTTCATCAGCGACACCGGTTCCGGGCGGCCCGGGCGCAGGCTCGCCACGACGGCCGCCGGGAGGGTGTCGCCGTCGTCGGGCAGGCAGCCGCGCACCATGCCGGCGAGCACCGCGTCGGGGCCCAGTTCGAGGAAGACCCGGGCGTTGCGCGTACGCAGGCTGGCGACCCCGTCGGCGAACCGGACGGTCTCGCGCACGTGCCGGACCCAGTAGTCGGGGGTGCCGATCTCGTCGGGGTCGGCGACCTCGCCCGTCAGGTTCGACACGATCGGCAGGGCCGGCCAGTGGAACGTCAGGGTGTCGAGCACCTGCCGGAACTCGCGCAGCATCGGCTCCATCAGCGGGCTGTGGAAGGCGTGGCTGACGTTCAGCCGGCGGGTGCGTACGCCCCGGTCCTGCCAGGTCCGCTCCACCTCGTCGAGGGCCCCGAGCTCGCCGGAGACCACCACGGCGGTCGGGGCGTTCACCGCCGCGACGCCGATCCGGTCGGTGAGCCCGGCCAACGACTCCACGACGGCCTGCTCGTCGGTGCCGACCGCGAGCATCCCGCCGCCCTGCGGCAGGGCCTGCATGAGCCGGCCACGGGCCCCGACCAGCGCGCAGGCGTCGGCGAGGCTGAACAGCCCGGCGACGTGGGCGGCGGCCACCTCGCCGATCGAGTGCCCGGCCACCAGGTCCGCCCGGACGCCGAACGACTCGACCAGCCGGAACAGGGCCACCTCGACGGCGAACAGCCCGGCCTGGGTGAAGACGGTCTGGTCCAGCAGCTCCGCCTCCGGCGTGCCCGCCTCGGCGAACAGCACCTCGCGCAGCGGACGGGGCAGGTGCTGGTCCAGGTGCCCGCACACCTCGTCGAGGGCGGCGGCGAAGACCGGGTGGGCGTCGTACAGCTCGCGCCCCATGCCGGGGCGCTGGGCGCCCTGGCCGGAGAAGAGGATCGCGGTGCGCCCGCCGCGGGCCACGCCGTGGACGACGGCGGCCGAGGGCTGGTCGGCGGCCACCGCGTCGAGGGCGGTGAGCAGGTCCTCGCGGTCCCGGGCCAGCAGCACCACGCGGTGTTCGAAGGCTGTGCGGCGGGTGGCGAGCGCGTGGGCGACGTCGGCGAGCGTCAGGTCCGGTTCGTCGTCCAGCAGGCCCCGCAGCCGGCGTGCCTGCTCGCGCAGGGCGGCGTCGTCGCGGGCCGAGAGGACGCCCGCGACCAGGTCGACCGGGGACGTCGCGGGCGGCCCGGCGGGCGGCGGGACGAACTCCGGCGCCTGCTCGATGATCGTGTGCGCGTTGGTGCCGCTGATCCCGAACGACGACACCGCGGCCCGGCGCGGCCGGTCGACGGCCGGCCACGACCGGGTGCCGGTGAGCAGGGCCACCGAGCCGGCGGTCCAGTCGATGTGCGGCGACGGCTCGTCCGCGTGCAGGGTCGGCGGCAGCACACCGTGCCGCATCGCCAGCACCATCTTGATCACCCCGGCGACGCCCGCCGCCGCCTGGGCGTGACCGATGTTCGACTTGATCGAACCGAGCCACAGCGGCCGGTCCTGCGGCCGGTCCTGCCCGTACGTGGCCAGGAGGGCCTGCGCCTCGATGGGGTCGCCCAGCGCGGTGCCCGTGCCGTGCGCCTCGACGGCGTCGACGTCGCCCGGGGTCAGCCGGGCGTTCGCCAGCGCCTGCCGGATGACCCGCTGCTGGGCGGGGCCGTTCGGCGCGGTCAGGCCGCTGCTGGCGCCGTCCTGGTTCACCGCGCTGCCCCGCACGACGGCGAGGACGCGGTGGCCGTTGCGCTGCGCGTCGGAGAGGCGCTCCAGCAGGAGCATGCCGACGCCCTCGGCGAAGCCGGTGCCGTCGGCGCCCGCGCCGAAGGCCTTGCACCGCCCGTCGGGCGACAGGCCACGCTGCCGGGAGAACTCGGTGAGCATGCCGGGGGTGGACATCACGCTCACCCCGCCGGCGAGCGCGAGCCGGCACTCGTCCTGCCGCAGCGCCTGGGTGGCCAGGTGCAGGGCGACCAGCGACGATGAGCAGGCGGTGTCGACGGTGACCGCGGGGCCTTCGAGGCCGAACAGGTACGAGATGCGTCCCGAGGCGACGCTTCCCGCGCTGCCGTTGCCGACGTAGCCGTCCACCTCGTCGGTCGTTCCGGCGGCCTGGGAGGCGTAGTCGTGGTAGATGAGACCGACGTAGACGCCGGTGCTGCTGCCCCGCGCCGTGTGTGGGTCGATCCCCGCCCGTTCGAAGGCCTCCCAGGACGTCTCCAGCAGCAACCGCTGCTGCGGGTCCATGGCCAGCGCCTCCCGGGGCGAGATCCCGAAGAAGGCGGCGTCGAACTGGGCGGCGTCGTGCAGGAAGCCGCCCTGGCGGGGTACGGACGTGTCGTCCCCGCCGCTGGCCCTCAGGTCGTCCAGGTCCCAGCCCCGGTCGGTGGGAAACGGCGAGATGACGTCGGCGCCGGCGGTGACCACCTGCCAGAGCTGCTCGGGGGTCTGCACCTCGCCGGGGAAGCGGCAGGCCATGCCGATGATGGCGATCGGCTCGTCGAGCGCGGCGGCCGTACCGACCGCGGCCGGGCGGGCGGCGTCCGAACCGCCGCCCAGTTCCCGGTCGAGGAAGTCGGCGAGCACCGCGGGGGCCGGGTGGTCGAACGCCACGGTCGCGGGCAGCCGCAGCCCGGTCGCGGCGGAGAGCCGGTTGCGCAGTTCGACGGAGGTGAGCGAGTCGAAGCCCAACTCCTTGAAGGCGCGGTGAGGGTCGACGTTCTCCGCGGAGCGGTGCCCGAGCACGCTGGCGACGTTCGCGGCCACCAGGTCGAGCAGGTGGTTGCGCCGCTCGGCCGGGCTGAGCATCGCCAGGCGGTCCCGCACCGACGCGGTGTCGGCCGTGCCCCGACCCACCGCGCGGCGGGCCGGAGCGGAGGTGCGGACCAGGTCACGCAGCAGGCTGGGCACGGTGCCGCCGGCCGGGCGTGCGCTTGCCGGCGGCAGGTTCATGAGTACGAGGTGGGCGCTGCCGCGCTGCCGTGCCGCCTCGAAGAGCGCGACGCCCTGCTGGTCGGTCAGCGGGGCGCTGGTGGCGCGGATCGCCTTGCGGTGGTCGTTGCCGTGCAGGTGCGCGGTCATCGCGCTGCTGGTGGCCCACAGTCCCCAGGCGAGGCTGGTGGCGGGCAGCCCCTGCTGCCGGCGGTGCTGCGCGAGGGCGTCGAGGAACGCGTTCGCCGCCGCGTAGTTACCCTGCCCCGGCGAGCCGAGGGTGGCCGCCACCGACGAGAACAGCACGAACGCCGACAGGTCCAGGTGCGCGGTCGCCTCGTGCAACGCCCACCCGGCGTCCACCTTCGGCGCCAGCACCGTACGCAGGGCGGACTCGTCCAACGAACCGATGGTCGCGTCGGCGATCACGCCGGCGGTGTGCACCACCGCAGTCAGCGGGTGCGCCGGGTCCACCAGTTCCAGCAGCCGGGTCACCTGCCGGGGGTCGGTCACGTCGGCGGTGCCGGCGGTGACCCGGGCACCGGCCCGGGTGAGCTCCTCGACCAGGTCCTGGTACTGCTCGGGGCCGCGGCGCGAGGCCAGCAGCAGGTGCCGCGCCTGACCGGTGGCGACCAGGTGCCGGGCGAACACCCGGGCGAGGGCGCCTCCCGCGCCGGTGAGCAGCACGGTGCCGTCGGGGTCGGCGGGCGCGGGCACCCGCAGGACGACCTTGCCGATGTGGCGGGCCTGGCTGATGTGCCGCAGCGCCTGCCGGGCCTGACGCACGTCCCACGCCCGTACGGGCAGCGGACGCAGCGCGCCCTGCGCGAAGAGGTCGAGAATCTCGGTCAGCATCTCGCCGATCCGCGGGTGTCCGGCCTCGTTGAGGTCGAACGCGCGGTAGCTGACGCCGGGGTGGTCGGTGGCGACCGTCTCCGGGTCGCGCACGTCGGCCTTGCCCATCTCCACGAACCGGCCACCGCGCGGCAGCAGCCGCAACGACGCGTCGACGAACTCACCGGCCAACGCGTCGAGCACCACGTCCACCCCGGCACCACCGCTGGCCGCGCCGAAGACCTGCTCGAACTCCGTGGTCCGCGACGACGCGATCCGCTCCCCGGCCACCCCGAGGCCACGCAGCACGCCCCACTTGCCGGGGCTGGCGGTGGCGTACACCGTCGCGCCCCAGTGCCGGGCCAGCTGGATGGCGGCCATGCCGACGCCACCGGCGCCGTTGTGGATCAGCACCGACTCGCCGGACCGCAGCCCGGCCAGGTCGCGCAGCGCGTAGTACGCGGTCAGGAACACCACCGGCACCGACGCGGCCTGCGTGAAGGACCAGCCGTCGGGGATCTTCGCGACGAGGTCGCGGGCGGCGACCACCTCGGGGGCGAAGGCCGGCTCGAACATGCCGAGCACCCGGTCGCCGGGCGCCAGGTCGGTCACGCCGGGGCCGACCTCGACCACGACGCCCGCACCCTCGCTGCCCATCACGGCCGCCGGATCCGGGTACATGCCCAGGCCGATCAGCACGTCGCGGAAGTTCACGCCGGCCGCGCGCACGGCGACGCGCACCTGGCCTGCGTCCAGGGCGACGGGCGTGGCGGGCACCATGCCGATCCCGTCGAGGGTGCCGGGGCTCACCGCGCCGACCTGCCACAGCCCGGCCGGCGCGACGAGTTCCTCGGCGGCCGGACCAACGGGCCGGCCCAGGCGCGGGGTGCGCACCTCGTCGCCGCGTACGGCCACCTGGCCGCCGGTGGCCGACGGGTCATCGGCCACCGCGGCCAGCACCGCGAGGGTCGCCGGGGTGAGCGCGCCGTCGACGTCGGCGAGGACGATCCGTCCCGGGTGCTCCGACTGCGCCGAGCGCAGCAGGCCCCAGACCGTCGCGCCGGCCAGGTCCCGCAGCGCGTCGGCCGGTGCGGCGAGCACCGCGCCGCGGGTCAGGACCACCAGCTTCGTGTCGGCCAGGGCCTCGGCGGCCAGCCAGGACCGCAGCACGTCCAGCACCTGGGCGGTGACCGTGCCCACCAGGTCGGGCAGTCCGGCGTCCGGCGTGTCCGCTCGGACCGGAAGCAGCAGCGCGCGGGGCGCCTCGACCACGCCGCCGGAGATCGCCGTGACCAGGTCGTCGACGGTCGGGAACGCCGGCGTGGACAGGTCTGCCGGCACCTCGGTGTCGCCGAGCAGCATCCAGCCGGTGACGTCGCGCGCCGGCGTGACCCGCTCGGGCTGCCACGTCACCTCGAACAGGGCCCGCTCGGTGGGGTCCTGGCCGGCGGACGCGGTCATCTCCCGCAACGCGAGCGCGTCCACCGACACCACGGGCGCGCCCGACTCGTCGCCGGCCACCAGCCGCACGCGGGAACCCGTCCGGGTCAACCGCACCCGCAGCACCCGGGCGCCGGAGGCGTGCACCTGCACGCCCTCGAAGGCGAAGGGCACCCGCGGCCCGCCGGAGCGGTCCGCCAGCAGCAGCCCCACGGGGTGCAGCGCGGCGTCCAGCAGCGCCGGGTGCACGGCGAACCGGTCGGTGTCGGCGGTCGCCTCGTCCGGCAACGCGACCTCGGCGTACGCGTGGTCGCCGGCGGCCCACAGCCGGCGCAGCCCCTGGAACGACGGGCCGTAGGTCAGGCCCCGCTCCGCCAGCGCCGGATACCAGCCGGCGAGGTCCACCTCGGGCACCCCGGCGGGCGGCCAGGCGCCCACCTCCGGCTCGTCGGCGGCAGGCTCCAGCACACCGTCGGCGTGCCGCGTCCAGTCGGCCTCCGGGTCGCCGTCGGGCTGCGAGTGGACCGCCACCGACCGGACGCCGGAGCTGTCGGCCGCGCCGACGCGTACCTGCACACGGACGGCGCCGGAGGCGGGCAGCACCAGCGGCGCCGCCACCGTCAGCTCGCGTACCCGCGACGCGCCCACCTCGTCGCCGGCGCGCACCACCAGTTCCACCAGCGCGGTGCCCGGCGCCAGCACCGCACCGCCGACCACGTGGTCGGCCAGCCACGGGTGCGTCGACACCGACAGCCGGCCGGTCAGCACGACCTCGTCGTCGCCGGCGAGGCGTACCGCCGCGCCGAGCAGCGGATGTCCCGCCGCCCCGAGGCCCGCGCCGGACACGTCGCCGCTGGCGGAGTGGTCCACCGCCGGCCAGAACCGCTCCCGCTGGAAGGCGTACGTCGGCAGGTCGACGCCGGTGGCGCCGGAGCCGGCGAACACCGCCGCCCAGTCGACGGGCACCCCGGCGACGTGCAGGTCGCCGAGGCCGGTCAGGATCTGGTGCGGCCCGTTCTCGTCGCGGCGCAGTGAACCGACCACGACGCCCGCGTCGACGGCGCCGGTGGCCTTCTCCAGCGCGTCCTGGACCACCACCTTCAGCACGGGGTGCGGGCTGACCTCGACGAAGACCCGGAAGCCCTGGTCGATCAGCTGGTCCAGCACCGGCGCGAGCCGGACCGGTTCCCGCAGGTTGCGGTACCAGTAGCCCGCGTCGAGCTCCGCGGTGTCGATCGGCTCGCCGGTGACCGTCGAGTGGAAGGCCACCCCGGTCGAACGGGAGTCGACCGTGCCGAGCGCGGCCACCAGGTCGTCGCGTACGGCGTCGACGTGGTCGCAGTGTGAAGCGTAGTCGACGGCGATCGCGCGGGCCCGGATGTCCCGCTCGGCGCAGTGCGCGAGCAGTTCGGCGACCGACGCCGCGTCACCGGAGACCACGGTCGCGGCGGCGCCGTTGAGGGCGGCCACGGAGAGGGTGCCCGGCCACTGCGCGATGAGCTGCTCGGTGTCGGCGGCCGGCAGCGGGACGGAGACCATGCCGCCCCGGCCCGAGATGGCCAGCAGGCCACGGCTGCGGGCCACGACGAGCCGTACCGCGTCGGCGAGGGTCAGCGCGCCGGCCGCGCAGGCCGCGGCGATCTCACCCTGCGAGTGCCCGACGACGGCGGCCGGCACGACGCCGCACGAGCGCCAGAGCTGGGCGAGGGACACCATGACGGAGAAGAGCACCGGCTGGACCACGTCCACCCGGTCCAGGGGCGGCGCGCCGGGCGCCTCCCGGAGCACGTCGGTGAGGGACCAGTCCACCAGTCGGGACAGCTCCTCGGCGCACTCCCCCATCCGCTGCCGGAAGACCGGCGAGGTCTCCAGCAGGTCCAGGGCCATCCCCTTCCACTGGGAGCCCTGGCCGGGGAAGACGAAGACGACCTTCGACGCCGTGTCCGCGCCGGCCGGCGGGCCGTCGGCGGAGGCGAGGGCGGCCAGTCGGGCGGCCGCGTCGTCCCGGTCGGCGGCCACGACGACCGCCCGGTACGGGTGGTGCGCCCGCTGCGCGGCCAGGGAGAACCCGAGGTGCCGCAGGTCCAGGTCGGCGTCGCCGGCCAGCCGTTCGCCGATCCGGGCGGCCTGCGCCCCGAGCGCGCGGGGGCTGCGGCCGGAGACCAGCAGGGGTACGGCGGCGGGGCCGACCAGGCCGGGGAGGTCCCCCGCCAGCGGGGTCGTCGCCGGGGCCGGCTCGTCGGGCGCCTGCTCGATGATGGTGTGCGCGTTGGTGCCGCTGATGCCGAACGACGACACGGCGGCCCGGCGCGGCCGCTGCACCGCCGGCCACGGACGGGCCTCGGTGAGCAGGGCGACCGCCCCGGCGCTCCAGTCGACGTGGGGCGACGGCTCGTCCACGTGCAGGGTGGGCGGCAGCACGCCGTGCCGCATCGCCAGCACCATCTTGATCACGCCGGCCACCCCGGCCGCGGCCTGGGAGTGGCCGATGTTCGACTTGATCGAGCCGAGCCAGAGCGGCTCGGCGTCGGCGCGGTCCTGCCCGTAGGTGGCCAGCACCGCCTGCGCCTCGATGGGGTCGCCGAGGACGGTGCCGGTGCCGTGCGCCTCGACGGCGTCCACGTCGGCCGGGTTCAGCCGCGCGTTCTCCAGGGCCTGCCGGATCACCCGCTGCTGCGACGGGCCGTTCGGGGCGGTCAGCCCGTTGGACGCGCCGTCCTGGTTGATCGCGGAGCCGCGCAGTACGGCAAGCACCCGGTGCCCGTTGCGCCGGGCGTCGGAGAGGCGCTCCACGAGCAGCATGCCCACGCCCTCGGACCAGCCGGTGCCGTCGGCCCCGGCGGCGAACGCCTTGCACCGCCCGTCCGGGGCGAGGCCGCCCTGCCGGGAGAACTCGGAGAACATGCCGGGCTGCGCCATCAGCGCCACCCCGCCGGCCAGGGCCATGTCGCACTCGCCGCCGCGCAGCGCCTGGGCGGCAAGGTGCAGCGCCACCAGCGACGAGGAGCAGGCGGTGTCGACGGTGACCGCCGGGCCTTCGAGGCCGAACATGTAGGCGACCCGCCCGGAGGCGACGCTGCCCGCCGTCCCGGTCAGCAGGTGCCCCTCGAGGCCGTCCAGGTCGTCGCGTCCGCTGGTGGCGTAGCCGGAGGAGGCGGCCCCGATGAAGACGCCGGTGGCGGTGCCGCCGAGGGCGGCGGGGTCGATGCGGGCGTACTCGAAGCTCTCCCAGGCGGTCTCCAGCAGCAGCCGCTGCTGCGGGTCCATGGCGAGGGCCTCGCGGGGGCTGATGTTGAAGAAGCCGGCGTCGAAGTCGGCCGCGTCGTAGAGGAAGCCGCCCTGGTCGGTGACGGTGCCGCCGGCCTGGTCGCCGTCGGTGCCGTACAGCCGGTCGAGGTCCCAGCCGCGGTCGGTGGGGAAGCCGCCGATGGCGTCGGACCCGGAGGTGACGAGCTGCCACAGCTGCTCGGGGGTGGCGACGCCGCCCGGGTAGCGGCAGGCCATGCCGATGATGGCGATCGGCTCGTCGGCGTCGGCGGTGACGACGGTACGGACGGTGGTTCCGGCGCCGGTGGCCCGGCCGAGCTGCGCGAACAGGTGGTCGGCGAGCCGGGCCGGGGTGGGGTGGTCGAAGGCCAGCGTGGCGGTCAGCCGCAGCCCGGTGGCGGCGCCCAGCCGGTTGCGCAGCTCCACCGAGGTCAGCGAGTCGAAGCCCAGGTCCTTGAAGGCGCGGGCGGCGGGGACCGCCTGTGCCGAGGCGTGCCCCAGCACCGTGGCGGCCTGGCCGCAGACGAGGTCGACAAGCGCCTGGCGGGCGTCCGCCTCGGACAGGCCGTCGAGCCGCTCCCGCCACGACGCCCCGGCGCTCGGCCGGTCGGTGGCGGCGCGGCGTCGGCCGCCGCCGCGCAGCAGGTGCCGCATCAGCGGCGGTACGTGGCTCGCCTCGCCGGTGACGTGGAGGCGGGCCGCGACGACGACCGGTTGCACCGCTGGCAGGGCGGCGTCGAAGAGTTCGGCGCCCTCGGCCGGGGAGAGCCGGCTCATCCCGACCCGCCGCAGCCGCTGCTGGTCGTCGCCGTCGAGGTGCGCGGTCATCGTGCTGTCGGTGGCCCACATGCCCCAGGCGAGGCTGGTGGCGGGCAGGCCCTGCTGGCGGCGGTGCTGCGCGAGGGCGTCGAGGAACGCGTTCGCGGCGGCGTAGTTGCCCTGCCCCGGGGAGCCGAGGGTGGCCGCCACCGACGAGAACAACACGAACGCCGACAGGTCCAGGTGCGCGGTCGCCTCGTGCAACGCCCAGCCGGCGTCCACCTTCGGCGCCAGCACCATACGCAGGGCGGACTCGTCCAACGAACCGATGGTCGCGTCGGCGATCACGCCGGCGGTGTGCACCACCGCGGTCAGCGGGTGCGCCGGGTCGATCCCGGCGATCAGCTCGGTGACCTGCGCGGGGTCGCTGACGTCGACGGCCACGGCGGTGACGTCGGCGCCCGCGTCGGTCAGCTCCCGGACCAGGGTGGCGTACCCGTCGTCCCGGCCGGGTGCGCGGCGGGAGGCCAGCAGCAGGCGGCGGGCCTGGCCGGTGGCGACGAGGTGCCGCGCGAGTACGCCGGCCAGGGTCCCGGCCGCGCCGGTGAGCAGCACGGTGCCGTCGGGGTCCACGGGCGCGGGGATGCGCAGCACCACCTTGCCGACGTGGCGGGCCTGGCTGACGTGCCGCAGCGCCTGCCGGGCCTGACGCACGTCCCACGCCCGTACGGGCAGCGGACGCAGCGCGCCCTGCCCGAACAGGTCGAGGATCTCGGTCAGCATCTCGCCGATGCGGGTGCTGCCCGCCTCGTTGAGGTCGAACGCGCGGTACGTCACGCCCGGGTGGTCGGCGGCGACCGTCTCCGGGTCGCGCACGTCGGCCTTGCCCATCTCCACGAACCGGCCACCGCGCGGCAGCAGCCGCAGCGACGCGTCGACGAACTCACCGGCCAACGCGTCGAGCACCACGTCCACCCCGGCGCCGCCCGTGGCCGCGCCGAAGACCTGCTCGAACTCCGTGGTCCGCGACGACGCGATCCGCTCCCCCGCCACCCCGAGTCCCCGCAGCACACCCCACTTGCCGGGGCTGGCGGTGGCGTGGACGGTGGCGCCGAGGTGGTGGGCGAGCTGGATGGCGGCCATGCCGACGCCACCGGCGCCGTTGTGGATCAGCACCGACTCGCCCGCCCGCAGGCCGGCCAGGTCGCGCAGCGCGTAGTACGCGGTCAGGAAGACCAGGGGGACGGACGCGGCCTGGGTGAAGGACCAGCCGGCGGGCATCTTGGCGATGCGCTGGCGGTGGGCGACCGCCTGCGGGCTGAACCCGAGTTCGAACATGCCCATCACCCGGTCGCCGGGCGCCAGGTCGGTCACGCCGGGGCCGACCTCGACCACGACGCCCGCACCCTCGCTGCCCATCACGGCCGCCGGATCCGGATACATCCCCAGGCCGATCAGCACGTCCCGGAAGTTCACGCCGGCCGCGCGCACGGCGACGCGCACCTGGCCCGCGTCCAGCTCCCCGGGCGTGGCCCGGACCGGCCCGATCCCGTCCAGGGTGCCGGGAGTGACGGGGGCGAGGTGCCACGGCCCGGACGGCGGGGTCAGCTCGTCGCCCACCGGCCGCGCCAGCCTCGGCACGAGGGTGCGCTCGCCGCGCACCGCGAGTTGGCCGCCGGAGACCGACGGGTCGACGGCGGCGCCGGCCAGCACCGCGAGGGTCGCCGGGGTCAACTCGCCCTCGACGTCGGCGAGGACGATCCGCCCCGGGTGCTCCGACTGCGCCGAGCGCAGCAGGCCCCAGACGGCGGCGGCGGCCAGGTCGGTGACCTGGTCGTCGTCCCCGGCGGCCACCGCGCCCCGGGTCACCACCACGAGCTTCGTGTCCGCCAGCGGCTCGGCGGCGAGCCAGGACCGCAGCACGTCCAGCACACCGCCGGTGACCGTCCGCACGGCCTCCGGCACGGCGACGCCGGGTTCGCCGGCGGGCACCGTCAGCAGCACCTGCCGGGCGGTGGCCCCGCCCGCCGCCAGGGCCGCCACGTCCGCGTAGACCGGCACCTCCGGCAGCGCGTCCGATGCCGGCCGGCCCAGCGCCGCCCACCCCGGAAGGTCGTCGACGCCGTCGATCTGCTCGGCCTGCCAGGCCACCTCGTACAGCGACCGGGCGGCGCCGCTCCGGGTCGCCGTCGCGGTCATCTCCCGCAGCACCAGGGAGTCCACCGACACCACCGGCGCGCCCGAGCCGTCGCAGGCGACCAGCCGCACCCCGGAGCCGTCCCGGGTCAGCCGCACCCGCAGCGTCCTGGCGCCCGAGGCGTGCACCTGCACGCCCTCGAACGCGAACGGCACGCGGGGCCCGCCCGCCGGCTCCGCCGCCAGCAGCAGGGCCACCGGGTGCAGGGCGGCGTCCAGCAGCGCCGGGTGCACCCCGAACGCGCTCGCGTCACCGGCCGCGCCGTCCGGCAACGCCACCTCGGCGTACGCCGCACCGTCGGCCGTCCAGGCCCGCCGCACGCCCTGGAACACCGGCCCGTACGACAGGCCGTGCTCCGCCAGCGCCGGATACCACCCGGTCAGGTCCACCTCGGTCGCGCCCGCCGGCGGCCACGCGCCGACGCCCGGCTCGTCGGCCGACACCGGTTCGAGCACACCGTCGGCGTGCAGCGTCCACTCGGAGTCGTCGTCGTCCTCGGGCTGGGAGTACACGGACACCGACCGGACTGCGGAATCGTCGGCCGCGCCGACGCGCACCTGCACGCGTACCGCGCCGGACTCCGGCAGCACCAGCGGCGCCGCCACGGTCAGCTCCCGTACGCGCGACGCGCCCACCTCGTCGCCGGCGCGCACCGCCAGCTCGACCAGGGCGGTGCCCGGCACCACCACGGCACCGCCGACCACGTGGTCCGCCAGCCACGGGTGCGTCGACGCCGACAGCCGGCCGGTCAGCACGACCTCGTCGTCACCGGCGAGGCGCACCGCGGCGCCGAGCAGCGGGTGCCCCGCCACGCCCAGGCCGGCACCCGACACGTCGCCGACGCGCCACGGCACCACCTCGGGCCAGAACCGCTCCCGCTGGAAGGCGTACGTGGGCAGCTCAACCCGCCGCGCGCCGGTGTCGGCGAACCACTCCTGCCAGGCGACCGGGACGCCGTGCACGTGCAGCTCGGCCAGCGCCGCCA
Organism: Micromonospora sp. AMSO12t; assembly: GCF_008806585.1. Lineage (NCBI taxonomy): Bacteria > Bacillati > Actinomycetota > Actinomycetes > Micromonosporales > Micromonosporaceae > Micromonospora > Micromonospora sp. AMSO12t. The sequence continues at coordinate 4,806 of NZ_WAAS01000075.1, read as the reverse complement.
GCAGTGCCTGCGCCTGCGGCCGGTCCCGGCGCTGGGCGGCGACGGTCAGCACGTCGTCGTCGGGCAGGGCGTCCGCCGTCATCGCGGTCAGCACGCTCTGCGGGCCGACCTCCAGGAACGTGTCGACCCCGGCGTCCCGCAGGGCCCCGATCCCGTCGGCGTAGCGCACCGCCTCACGCACGTGCCGCACCCAGTAGTCGGCGGTGCGGATCTCGTCGGCGTCGGCGAGCGCCCCGGTCAGGTTCGACACGATCGGCAGCGCGGGCGCGGCGAAGTCCAGCCGCTCGACGATGCCGCGGAAGCGCTCCAGCACCGGCTCCATCAGCGGGCTGTGGAACGCGTGGCTGACGGTCAACCGGCGGGTACGCACACCCCGGTCCCGCCAGGCCCGCTCCACCTCGTCCAGCGCGTCGACGGCGCCGGAGACCACGACCGAGGTCGGGCCGTTCACCGCCGCGACGCCGACCCGGTCGGTCAGCCCGGCGATCGACTCGACCACCGCCGCCTCGTCGGCGGCCACGGCGAGCATGCCGCCGCCGTCGGGCAGCGCCTGCATCAACCGGCCCCGCGCCGCCACCAGCAGGCAGGCGTCCTGGAGGGACAGCACCCCGGCCACGTGCGCCGCGGCGACCTCGCCGATCGAGTGCCCGCCCACGAAGTCCGGCACCACGCCGAACGACTCCACCAGGCGGAACAGCGCCACCTCGACCGCGAAGAGCCCGGCCTGGGTGAACGCGGTCTGGTCCAGCAGCTCCGCCTCGGCGGAACCCTCGGCTGCGAACAGCACCTCCTTCAGCGGGCGCGGCAGCACCCGGTCCAGGTGCCCGCACGCCTCGTCCAACGCGGCGGCGAAGACGGGGAATTCGGCGTACAGCTCCCGGCCCATGCCGGCGCGCTGCGCGCCCTGGCCGGAGAAGAGCACCGCCAGCGGACCCCGGTCCCCGGCCTGGCCCGCGACCACCGTGCCCGACGGCGCTCCCGCCGCCAGGGACTCCAGGCCCGCCAGCAGGCCCGCACGGTCCTCGGCGAGCACCACCGCACGCCGGTCGAGCGCCGAGCGGGACACCACCGACGACCAGGCCACGTCGAGCGGGCGCGGCTCCTCGTCGTCGCCCAGCCAACGGGCCAGCCGGCCGGCCTGCGCGGACAGCGCGGCCGGCTGCGCGGCGGAGAGCAGCACCGGCGCGACGACGGGACGGCGCGACGGCGTGGCCTCGTCGGCAGCCGGGTCGGGCGCCGGGGCCTGCTCCAGGATCAGGTGGGCGTTCGTGCCGCTCATGCCGAAGGACGACACGGCGGCCCGGCGGACGTGGTCGCCGCCCGCCCAGGGGCGCGCCTCGTCCAGCAGGGACACGGCCCCCGTCGACCAGTCGACGTGCGGGGACGGCCGGTCCACGTGCAGGGTGGGCGGCAGCACGCCGTGCCGCATCGCCATCACCATCTTGATGACGCCGCCGGCGCCGGCCGCGGCCTGCGGGTGGCCGATGTTCGACTTCAGCGACCCCAGCCACAGCGGCCGGTCGGCGGACCGTCCCTGCCCGTACGTGGCGAGCAGCGCCTGCGCCTCGATCGGGTCGCCCAGCCGGGTGCCCGTGCCGTGCGCCTCGACCACGTCCACGTCGGACGGGCTGAGCCGGGCGTTCTCCAGCGCCTGCCGGATGACCCGCTGCTGGGAGGGACCGTTGGGGGCGGTCAGGCCGCTGCTGGCGCCGTCCTGGTTCACGGCGCTGCCCCGGATCACCGCCAGGACGGGGTGACCGTTGCGCCGGGCGTCGGAGAGCTTCTCGACGAGCAGCATGGCGACGCCCTCGGACCAGCCGGTCCCGTCGGCGTCGGCGGAGAAGGCCTTGCACCGGCCGTCGGAGGCGAGCCCCCGCTGGCGGGAGAACTCGACGAAGGCGCCGGGCGTGGCGAGCACGGTGACGCCGCCGGCCACGGCGAGGGAGCACTCGCCGTCGCGCAGGGCCTGACCGGCGAGGTGCAGGGCGACCAGCGACGAGGAGCAGGCGGTGTCGATCGTGACGGCCGGGCCCTCCAGCCCGAAGGAGTACGCCAGCCGGCCGGACATGACGCTGGCGGCCGTGCCGGTGAGGACGTAGCCCTCCGTGCCCTCGGGCAGCTGCCGCAGCACCGACGTGTAGTCCTGCCCGGCGGTGCCGACGAACACCCCGGTACGGCTGCCCCGCACCGACGCGGCGTCGATGCCGGCCCGCTCGAAGACCTCCCAGGTCACCTCGAGCAGGAGCCGCTGCTGCGGGTCCATGGCCAGCGCCTCGCGCGGCGAGATGCCGAACAGGGTCGGATCGAACAGGCCGGCGTCGCGCAGGAAGCCGCCCCGGTTGCTGTAGGTGGTGCCGGGGTGGTCCGGGTCGGGGTCGTAGAGCCCGTCAAGGTCCCAGCCCCGGTCGTCGGGGAACGTGCCGGTGGCGTCCACCCCGCCCGCGACCAGCTCCCAGAGGTCCTCCGGCGAGGCGACCCCGCCGGGGAACCGGCAGGCCATGCCGACGATCGCGATCGGCTCGGCGTCCTCGTTCTCCAGCTCGGTCAGGCGCCGGCGCGCCAGGCGGAGCTCGGAGGTCACCCACTTCAGGTGTTCGAGGAGCTTGTCTTCGTCCGCCATGACCCACCCGCCCAGAGCTTGCTATCGATCGGAATCTGCCGATTCGTTGACCACACCACCGCCGACGGACCGGCTTCGTGCACAGGTGGGTGGAGACATGGCCGTTCGGCCAACGATCCCGACACCTGCTCCTGATTCCGGTTGTCGTGCCTGCTCAGGCGCCCGCCACGCCGGGCCGTCCCGCCGACACATGCCCGCCACCGTGACTGGACGGTACTGAGCGCCCATCACGCGCCCAACCCCTAGAGAACCCCTGATCGACCGGCCCGTGAGGGCCGTCGCGGCGGGTCCCGGACAAAGCGGTGACCAGCATCGCGACGGCGCTCAGGCGGGCTGTCCGGCGGCCGCCGGCAGGATGCGGCGCAGCCGCCCCGGAGGCGTCGAGCGGCGACGCCACTCCCGTGGGTAGCCCACCGAGACCTCTTCGAAGCGGACCCCGTCGTACCAGGTGGTGCGCGGGATGTGCAGGTGGCCGTAGACGGCGACGCGGGCGTCGAACCGGACGTGCCAGTCGGCGGTGGCCTCGGTGCCGCACCACTGCGCGAACTCCGGGTACCGCAGGATCCGGGTGGGTTCTCGGACGAGCGGGAAGTGGTTGACCAGGACGGTGGGCAGCCCGTTGCGCTCGGCGGTGAGCCGGCGCTCGGTCAGGGCCAGCCGCGCCCGGCACCAGGCGTCGCGCGTCGGGTACGGGTCCGGATGCAGCAGGATCTCGTCGGTGCAGACCACGCCGACCTCGTGGGCCCGCGCCAGGGCCTGCTCCTTCGTGTACGTCCCGGCCGGCCGGAAGCTGTAGTCGTAGAGCAGGAACAGCGGCGCGATCAGGACCGGGTCGTCGCCCTGCGGGTCCCAGACGGGGTACGGGTCCTCTGGAGTCACCACCCCGAGCCCGCGGCACAGCTCCACCATGTGCTGGTAGCGCGCGTCTCCCCGCAGCTGGATCGGGTCCTCGCGGGGGGTCCAGAGCTCGTGGTTGCCGGGGGCCCAGATCACCTTGGCGAACCGGTTGCTGAGCAGTCCCAGCGCCCACTCGATGTCGGCGACGAACTCCCCGACGTCGCCGGCGACGATGAGCCAGTCGCCGTCGCGCTCCGGCCGCAGCCGCTCGACGATCGCCTTGTTCTCCGCGTGGACCACGTGCAGGTCACTGATGGCGAGCAACTGAGGCAGGCCGGATCCGGCCATGCGGACCTCCCGTCCATCCGGGGTACCGCACGCACCCACATCCGTACCGCTCGGCTGCCGGTGGGCAGGGCGAGACGGCCTGACGGGCTCCGACCCTACGGAGCCGGGCCCGCACCGGCACACCCCTAGACGGGATCCGTGCACCCCTAGGCAGCCGCACCTGCCCGACGGCGCCGGTCAGGCGTCCGGCGCCGTCGGGTGTCCCTTTCCCCGGCCCGTCCTGCCCGGGGTCGGGCAGTGTCCGCTCAGGACTTGCCGAACTCCCGCTGGATGATGTCGAAGAGCTCGTCCCGGCTCGCCGACTCCAACTCCTCCGGGGCGGCCGGCGCGGATGCGGTGGCGGCGGGTCGTCCCCGCCACCTGGCCAGCAGGTCCTCCAGCCGACCGACGACCGCGTCGTCGACCTGGTCGCCCGGCAGCCCGCCGAGGAGCTTGTCGAGGCGTTCGATCTCGGCCACGATCGGCAACGCCGGCTGCTCGGGCGCCAACTCGGCCCGCAGGTGACCGGCGAGCGCGTTCGGGGTGGGATGGTCGAAGACGAGGGTGGCGGGCAGCCCGATGCCCGTTGCGGCGGTCAGCCGGTTGCGCAGCTCGACGGCGGTGAGTGAGTCGAAGCCCAGTTCGAGGAAGCCGCGGGCGGGCCTGATCCCGCTCGGCGTGGCGTGTCCCAGCACCGCCGCGGCGGTGCCGCGGACCAGGTCGAGCAGGATGCGGTCGCGCTCCGGCCCGGAGGCGGCGGCGAGCCGCTCGCGCAGCGCCGACGCCGCGCCGCGGTCCTCGCCCTTCGGCGTCTCCTCGGCCGGTGCGGGCTGCGCTTCGGGGATGTCGGTGAACAGACGCGACGGACGCAACGCCGTGAACGACGGCACAAACCGATCCCACCGCACATCCGCCACCACCACCTGACCCTCATCACCATCCAACGCCCGCTGCAACGCCGCCACCGCCAACTCCGGAGCCATCCCCGGCAAACCACGCCGACTCAACTGCTCCCCCGCCAC
>NZ_WAAS01000074.1:0-26669 GCF_008806585.1 Micromonospora sp. AMSO12t | reverse complement strand
GGGAACGGCACGCCGACCGTGCCCGGCCGACGGGCGGGGGAGACGGGGTTGCCGAGCGCGACGGGGGAGGTCTCGGTCATGCCGTAGCCCTCGACGAGCAGCCCGCCGGTGACCGACTCCCACAGCTCGACCGTCGCCGGGGGCAGCGCCATGGCGCCGGAGATGGCGTACCGGGCCGAGGAGAGGTCGATCCCGCGTTCCCGGGCGGTCGTGGCGAGCTTCTCGTAGATCGGCGGGACGGCGGGCAGGAAGGTCGGCGGCCGGCGACGCACCGCCGCCAGCGTCTGGTCCAGGTCGAAGCGGGGGAACAGCACCAGCGTGGCGCCGATGCCCACCGAGAAGGTGAGGCAGAGCGTCAGCCCGTACGCGTGGAACAGCGGCAGCACCGCGTACACCGTCTCCTCGCCGTCGCGCAGGCCCGGCACCCAGGCGCGGCCCTGCGCCGCGTTGGTCCGCAGGTTGCGGTGGCTCAGGATGGCGCCCTTCGGCGTGCCGGTGGTGCCGCCCGTGTACTGCAACAGCGCCGTGTCGTCCGGCCCGGGGGCGGGATGCGCGGCGTCGAGGGGGGTGGCCGCGGCCACCAGCCCTTCCCAGGACAGCGCACCGGGCGCGGGCCCGGTCATCGCCGCGCGGGTGGCCCGCGCCCGGGCCAGCGGCAGCCGCAGCGCCCAGCGCTTGCGCCGGGGCAGGGCCCGGGTGAGGTCCACCGCGACCACGGTCTCGACGGCCGTCGCGCCCGCGCTGTCGCGGACGAGAGGGGCCACCTTGTCCCAGACCACCGCGACCCGGGCTCCGTGGTCGGCGAGTTGCCGGGTGAGCTCCTGCGCGGTGTAGAGCGGGTTGTGCTCGACCACCACCGCGCCGAGCCGCAGCACGGCGTAGAAGGCGACCACGTGCTGCGGGCAGTTCGGCAGCACCAGCGCCACCCGGTCGCCCCGGCCGACGCCGAGCCGGCGCAATGCCTCGGCCCCCCGGCTTACCTGGTCGTGCAGGTCGGCGTAAGTGGTGGTGGCGCCGAAGAAGTCCAGGGCGATCCGGGGACCGAAGCGGCGGGCGGCGTCGCGCAGCAGGTCGACCAGCGACTCGTCGGAGGGCGCGACGGTCGCCGGCACGCCCGGGGCGTAGCTGCGCAGCCAGGGTCGCTCGGCACTCAGGTCCATGTCTCTCCTCCGCCCGCGCCGGACCGCTTCCTACTTAACGGTAACCTACGGCTGCGTAGGTATCGGTGGAGTCCCCCCGTCCGACCGGCCCCGGCCGTAGACTCCGACGGTGCGGGATCGACGGGTCGTGGCGCTCTGGTCCGTGTTCGCCCTGCTCGCCGCCGCGTCGTCGGCGCTCGTCACGCTCCGCCCCGACCGCCTCTCCGACCTGCACATCTATCGTGGCGCACTGCTGCACCTGCAGGCCGGCCGGCCGCTGTACGAGTTCGCCGCCGAGAACGGCGGCCCCTTCACCTACCCGCCGTTCGCCGCGCTCGTGCTCTGGCCGGTCTCGGCCGTCGCCGAGGGGGTCGTGCAGGGGGTCTGGCTGGCGCTGATCTGCCTCGCGGTGGTCGCCATCGCGGTGCCGGTCGGCCGCGTACTGGCCGGCGGGCCTCGGCGGCACCTGGTCGTGCCGGCCGTCGCCTGCGCCCTGATGCTCTCCGCGCCGGTGCAGAGCAATCTGCGCTTCGGCCAGGTCAGCGTCTTCATCGTGCTGCTCGCGCTGCTCGACGGCATGGGCGTCCCCCCGGCCCGGCTGCGGGGCGTCCTCGTCGGGGTGGCCGCCGCGATCAAACTGACCCCGCTGCTGTTCGTTGTCTACTTCCTCGTCACGGGCCGCTACCGGGACGCCGGGCGGGCCGTCGTCACGTTCCTGGCCTGCGCCGCGCTGGGCGCGGTGGTTCTCCCGGCGGAGAGCTGGACCTACTGGACCGAGGCGGTGCGCAACACGTCCCGGATCGGCAACCTGGCCTCGCTGGGCAACCAGTCGGTGCACGGCATGCTGCTGCGCCTCGGCCTCGACCAGGCGTCGCTCCCGCTGCTCTGGGCGGCCCTGGTGGCCGCCGTCTGCGCGGTGGCCCTGCTGCGGGCCCGGCACCTGGCCGCGCACGGGCGCCCCGGCCACGCCGCCGTGCTCGTCGGCTGCGCGACCGTCGCCGCGTCCCCCGTGTCCTGGACGCACCACCAGATCTGGCCGGTGCTGGCGGCGATGCTGCTGATTGGGGCCGACGGGGTCGCCCGGCGGGTCGCCGGCGGCGCCCTGCTGGTGACCATGGTGGTCTCGCTGGGGGTGGCGCTCAGGCCGGTCTCGACCACGTCCGGGGTGCAGTTCCTCCTCGAGAACGCCCGGGCCCTCGGCGTCGCTGTGCTCTGCCTCGCCGGGTTCGGCGGGGCGGCGCTGGCCGCGGCCGGCGCGGGCCGACGGACCCCGGCGACCCGCGGCTGGCTGCGGGTGGGCACGACCGCCGCGCTGGCCGTGGCGTTCTTCGCCGTGCAGCCGCTGCCCGCCGGCGCCGATCCGACCTTCAAGGCGTACGCACTCTCCGACGTCGCCAACCCGCGCTACTTCTTCGTCTGCCGGGGCCCGGCGGAGTGCGCCGCATACGGCACGGACGCGCCGGTCACCTTCGGCACCCGCAGGGAGAAGACCAAGGTCCGCGTCAACGGGGTGGTGTCGCCCGCCGTTGCCCGGCTGGAATACCACTCCGCCCCCGGGGGCGCGCCCCGGGTCATTCCACTGCTCGCGCCCTACCCGGGCCTCCGGACGTTCTCGTTCCGGTCGGCGACCATGACCCACGGCCGGCTGGTCGCCTACGCGGCCGACGGGAGCCCGATCGCGACCTACGACGAGGAGTTGGCCGCCGCGCTCGCCGTCAGCGGTGCCCCGCGGAATGGCGCACCGCCCGCCGACCCTTGACCACCCCCATGACGACGACCGCGACCAGCGCCACCACGCCGATGATCACCAGCCAGCGGACCGCCTCCAGCAGCAGCCCGAGCAGGATGAGCGCGCCGGCGACGACGCCGACGGCCCAGAGCATGGCTCGCATGTCCACCTCCCGTGACTCCGGCCGCGCGGCGCGGCCTGGCCGTCTGCCTTCCCGGCCCGCACCCGGCCATGCCGCCACGACCGGCGAAGTCCTCGCGCGGCACGCCGGTGGCGCACATTTCGCTGACCTCACCGTCGTGGTCCGGGCCGCCGCGTCGGCCAGCACCGCGTCCAGCGCCGCCCGGAGACCGGCGGTACGGGAGTACGCCGCGCACGCCCGCAGGGCCGCGACGGTCCGCCGACCTCCTCCGCGCCGGAAGGCCTCGGCGGTCCGCCGACCATCCGGCTACCTGGCTCGTCGGTGCCGGCGGACGTGTGTCGGCCGGCCGCTCCGCCGCCGGCCGACAGGATGGATCTTGGACAGTTGTCGTCCTCAGGTAACGACAACTGTCCAAGATCACGAATGGATGTGGCGGTGCGGGCGGCAAGCGTCCGTCCCGATCAGGCGCGGCGTCCGCTGTTCAGGTCGGTGTACCTCGCCCTGTGGGGCAGCGGGGCCGTCCCGTTTCCGCGGCTCTCGTCCAAGCGGCGCAGCGTTCCGGGCGCCGCTCGGCGGGGCGCCCGTGACCGCGTCAGCGCTGGGCGACGTAGACGGTGTTGGCCGACTGCCCGCCGGTCAGCGGGTTGGCGAACGGGACGACGTGCGCCCGCGCGGTGCGGAACACCTCGGCGAGGACGGCCTCGAAGTCGGCATCGGGCGGATCGTCCGACCAGAGGGCGAACACCCCGTCCGGGTGCAGGTGGGCGGCGAGCCGGCGCAGGCCGTCGGGGGTGTAGAAGGGGGCGTGGCCGGGGTGCAGCACGTTGCGCGGCGAGTGGTCCACGTCGAGCAGCACGGCGTGGAACCGCCGCCCCGGCTCCCGCGGGTCGAAGCCGGTGCCGTCGGCCACCGCGGCGAAGAAGTCGGCCCGCACGAACCGGGTACGCGGGTCGGCGGCCAGCCCGGCGGCGAAGGGCAGCAGCCCCCGGCGGTGCCAGTCGATGACGTCCTCGATCGCCTCCACCACCACCAGCGAGCCGACCCGGTCGTCGGAGAGCGCGGTGCGGGCGGTGTAGCCGAGGCCGAGGCCGCCGACGACCACGTCGAGCCCCTGCCCGGACAGGGGAGCCAGGCCCAGCCGGGCCAGCTCGATCTCCGCGACGGGAAAGAGGCTGGACATCAGGTACTCGTCGTCGAGCTTGACCTCGTACACCTCGACGTCGAGCGACGGGTCGCGGCGCCGGCGCAGGCTGATGAGGCCGATCGGGGTCTCCCGCCAGGCCAGTTCCTCGAATCGCACGCCCACGGGCCCGGATGCTACCCGCCGCCGCCCCGGGGGCCGGCGGCCGGCACGCCATTCCTCCCGCCCGGCCGGGTATGCCCACCCGTCGAGGGCCATCCGACCGGGGCCGGGCAGGGGGCGCGCGGTGGCGGACATGCTGGCCGGACGGCTGCACCTGACGGAACGGGCGCTGCGGATGGAGTCGGTGCCGGTGCCCGGGCCGCAGGACGGGCAGGTGCGCGTCCGGGTCGAGGCGGCGGGGTTCTGCCTGTCGGACGTGCAATTCCGCTACGTCCGGTCGGGCCGGTCCCGACGCTCGGGCGGGCTCCGATGGTCGGGCCGGTCCCGATGGTCGGGCGGGCTCTGACGGTCGGGCCGGTCCCGGTGGTCGGGTCGGCCGAAGCGGCGGCGGCACCGCACGACCGCGACCGCCGCAGCCGCCGTCGCCGCCGTCACCAGGGCGACGGTCCACAGCCGGGGGTCCGTCCGCAGGTGTGCGGGCAGTTGCCCGGCCAGGACGAACACGCCCATCGCCGCCACGAACCAGCCGAACGCCCGGCGCAGCACGTCCTCGCGGACGCGTCCGGCCAGTCGGCCGCCGGCCAGGCTGCCGAGCACGGCCGCGGCGGTGACGGCGGTGGCCAGGCCCGGGTCGATGTCGACGGTGGACAGGTAGCCGGCCAGCCCGGCGAACGACTTCATCGCGATGACCACGAGCGAGGTGCCGACCGCGACCGGCATCGGCAGGCCGCCCAGCAGCGCGAGGGCCGGCACCACCAGGAACCCGCCGCCCGCGCCGACCAGCCCGGTGACCAGTCCGACCACGACGCCGTCGAGGAGCACCCGCGCCACGGGCAGCTCGCGCCGCTGCCGCCCGGGGCCGTCGTGTCGGCCCCGCAGCATGGCCGTCGCGGTGGCGATCATCATGACGGCGAAGCCGGCGAGCAGGACGGCGGGCGGGACGAACGCGGCGAGGCGTCCGCCGCCGTACGCGCCGGCCATGCCCGCGGCCCCGAAGAGCAGGCCGGTGCGCCACCGGACCCGGCCGGCCCGGGCGTGCGGCAGCGCGCCGACGGCACTGGTCACCCCGACGACGAGCAGTGAGGTGGCGATCGCCTCGCGGGCCGGCAGGTCCGCCACGTAGACCAGTAGCGGCACGGCGAGGATGGACCCGCCGCCGCCGAGCAGGCCGAGGCTCGTCCCGATGAGGACGGCCAGCCCGACGGTCAGCGCGAGGCTGCCGGTCACGGCAGGGGCCGGGGCGTCGGGTGGTCTCCGAGCCGACCGACGACGGTCTCCACGTCGCAGCTCGCGCCGCGGTTGTAGGGGAGCCTGCCGAGCAGCATGCCCATCGCGCAGGTGTCGGTGACGGCGGCGAAGGTGAGGCCGGCGCCGATGAGGCCGGCGACCCACTTCAGGCCGGGTACGAACACCGAACCGAGGACGCTGAGCAGGACGATCGAGCCGGCGACGAGGCGGACCTGCCGCTCCAGCTCCCAGCGGGGCGTGCCCCGTCGGACCGGTCCCCGGGCGGCCTGCCACGCGGTCATCCCGCCGTCGAGGATCCTGAGGTCGGGCAGCCCGACGCCCGCGAGAGCCTGCCCGGCCCGGGTGGCGCGGGCCCCGGAGCGGCAGATGAGCACCACCGTCTCGTCGAGGTGCCGCCGCAGCTCCTCGCGGTGCTCCCTGAGCACGTCGAGCGGCACGTTGTGGGCGCCGGGGACGTGGGCCGTCCCGAACTCCGCGGGGGTGCGCACGTCCAGCATGCGCGGAGCGCGGCCGGAGTCGATCAGCTCGCGCAGCGTGGCGGCGTCGAGGGTGGGCAGGGCGCTCGGTGAGGTGGTCATCGCTCCTCGTTCAGGGGTCGATCGCCCGTGGAAGGGCAGGGTGAGCCGGACCGGCGCCGCTCGGCGGCGGGCGCGCGTCGCCGCGCGGACGACCGGTGGCGTACGCAGGGGGCGGGGTCGGCGGTGCGGGGTCGGTCAGGCGTCGCCGGGGCTCATGGCGACTCCGGCGGCTCCGGCCCGGCCGAACTTGTCGTCGATCACGACGACCTCGCGGCCCGCGTTGGCCAGCAGGGACGCGGCGACCGTGGCCCGGTACCCGGAGCCGCAGTGCACCCAGACGGTGCCGGCGGGCACCTCGGCGAGGCGCCCGGGCAGGTCGGGCAGGGGGATGTGCACGGCGCCCTCGACGTGACCGGCGGTCCACTCGTTGGTCATCCGGACGTCGAGCACCACGTCCGGGGTGGGCAGCCCCGCCGGGGTGTCACCGGCCCGGGCGGCGGCCAGCGCGGGAAAGTCGGCCATCCGCAGCTCGCGGAGCTGTCCCGGCCCGGTGGTCCACCGGTCGGGGTCGCCGGTGGCCTGGGCGGCCGGCCGGTCGATGCCGATGCGGACCAGTTCGCGCTGGGCGTCGGCGACCTGCTCCTCGGTCTCCGCCAGCAGGGTGAGCGGCGCGCCCCAGTCGATGAGCCAGCCGAGCCAGGTCGACATCGGGCCGTCGAGTCCGAGGGCGACCGTGCCCGCCAGGTGCGACGTGGCGTACGCCTTGCGGTGGCGCAGGTCGACGACCCACTGGCCGGCGGCGATCCGCTCCCGCAGCTCGGCGGCGTCGGCCCTGGCGACCGGGGTGAGGTCCACCAGCGCCGGGCCGGCGAGGTTCGCCACCCCCATGTGGGCGTAGTACGCCGGGTAGGCGTCGAGCCCGGCGAGGGTCTCGGTGACGAACTCGTCGGCGGCGAGTCGCAGCACGGGGTTCGCCCGCTTCTCCCGGCCGATTGTCGACTCGGGCGCGTCGGCCTGGCTGGCGGAGCAGAAGCTGCCGAAGCCGTGGGTGGGCCACACCTCGGCGCCGTCGGGCAGCAGGTCGGCCAGGCGCCGGGCCGAGGCGTGCTGGTGGTGGGCGAGTTCGTGGGCGTGCTCCCCGCCGAGCAGGTCGGTGCGCCCGGTGGTGCCGAAGAGCAGCGAGCCGCCGGTGAAGACGCCGACCGGGCGCCAGCCGGAGTCGTCGGCCTCGTCGAGCACGTACGACAGGTGGTGGAACGTGTGTCCCGGCGTGGCGAGCACCCGCAGCCGCAGCGCGCCGGAGACGGGCACGGTGTCGCCGTCGGCCACCGGCGTCCGGTCGAAGTCGACCTCGTCGTCCGCGGCGACGAGGTAGCGGGCGCCGGTCAGCCGGGCCAGCTCCAGGCCGCCGGAGACGTAGTCGTTGTGGATGTGGGTCTCCACCACGTGGGTGACGCGTACGCCCTTCTCGCCCGCGAGGTACAGGATCCGGTCGATGTCGCGCTGCGGGTCGACCACGATCGCCACCGTGCCGTCGGAGGCCAGGTAGCTGCGGTCGCCGAGCGAGGACGTCGCGATGACGGACACCTCAACTGCCATTGCCGTGCTCCTTGTGGGATAAAATACCCCGGGGGGTATGCGGCGGACACACGTCGGGGGTGTTGACGTGTGCAATCTGTCTACCCGCACACGGCGCTGTCACGCAACGTGTGCGGTGCGTTTCTTCCGGTGGTGGTCAGGCGAGGGCGAGGAAGAGCTTCTCCAGCTCCTCCTCGGTCATCTCCGGGGAGTCACCCCGCTCGCGGGCGGCGGTGCAGTGGCGCATGCCGGAGGCGATGATCTTGAAGCCGGCCCGGTCGATCGCCTTCGACACCGCCGCGAGCTGGGTCAGCGCCTCGCGGCAGTCCTGGCCGGTCTCCATCATCTCGATGACCGCGTTGAGCTGGCCCCGGGCCCGCTTCAGGCGGGTCAGGGCGTCGCTCGTCATCTCGGGTCGCAGCTTCACCGCGCGCCTCCTCGCTCTCTCCCGGCATACCCCCGGGGGTACCCGTACGTGCCCATGCTATCCCCTGAAGCGAGAGGCGTACGCGTCCGCGCGGTGATCCTGGTCGCTCCGGCGGGGCCCAGGCACCGGGAATCCCGGCGCCGCCGCGACGCAGGGTCCTCGGGGCATCGACGCAACGCTTATCCTGTGCCCCGACCGCCCATCGGAAGGGACGCGATGCCGTCGCGGCAGGACCAGCTGCACTCGTACCAGTTCACCGTCCAGCGGGCCGTCGCCGCCCTGGTGATGCGGGAGACCGACCCGGCGCAGTCGCCGTTCCGACGGCTCGCCGGCGCCGGCCTGGCCAGCGTGCTGGTCGCGGCCATCGGCCTGGGCGGCTTCGCCCTCTACGGCCTCTTCACCGGGGGCGGCAGCACGTGGCGCGACCCGGGCGCGGTGATCGTGGAGAAGGAGTCCGGGGCCCGGTTCGTCTACCGGGAGGAGAAGCTGCACCCGGTGCTCAACTACGCCTCGGCCCTGCTGATCATCGGTGCCGAGCGGCCGAAGACGGTGCTCGTCTCCCGTCGCGCCATCGACGGGGTGCCGCGCGGGCTGCCGCTGGGCATCGCCGACGCCCCCGACTCGCTGCCCGCCAGGGGCCGGCTCTCCACCGCGCCGTGGACGGTCTGCTCCGCCGCCGGCGAGGCCGACCGGACGACGCCCCGCTCCGCGCTGCTGATCGGCGTGACCGCCGGTGGCGGCCGGGCCCTCGGCGAGGACGCGCTGCTGCTGCGCCACCCCGACGGCGGGCTGCACCTCGTCTGGCACCAGCGCCGTTACCTGGTTCGTGACACCAACCGGGTGCTGGCCGCCCTGGCGGCCACCCGGGCCCGGGCGGTCCCGGCGGCCCCGGCCCTGCTCAACAGCCTGCCTGCCGGCGTCGACCTCGCCCCGCTCGCCCTGCCGGCCGAGGGGGAGCGCTCCGCGCGGGTGTCCGGGGCGCGGATCGGCGACGTCTACCTGGTGCGCAACTCCGGGGGTGGCCGGCAGTACGCCGTCGCGCTGCGGGACGGCCTGGCCGGCATCACCGAGTTGCAGGCCGGCCTGCTGCTGGCCCGCACCGGCCAGGGCGAGCCGGAGCCGATCACGCTCGGGCGGTTCGCGGCGCTGCCCAAGCTGCCCGACCTTGCCCCGACGGGGCCCACAGCGCCGCCGACCGCGCCGCCCCGGCTGGCCGCCTCCGACGGGGCGGGGCTCTGCGCCCGGGTGGGCGACGACGGTGGCGTCACGGAGGTCCGGCTCGGCGTACGGCTGCCCGACCTCGCCGCCGCGCCGCGCACCGTCCCGTCGGCCGGGGGTGGGGTGCGCGCCGACCACGTCGTGGTGGAGCCGGGCCGTGGCGCGGTGGTCGAGGCGGTCGCGGCGCCCGGTGCGACCGGCGGCGCGGTCTCCGTGGTCACCGACCTGGGCCGACGCTACGTCCTCGCCGGCGGCGAGGTGCTGGGCACGCTCGGCTACCGCGACGTGCGGCCGGTGCGGCTGCCGGCCAGCCTGGTCGCCCTGGTGCCCGCCGGCGCCACGCTCGACCCGGCAGCCGCGCGGGTCGTCGCCGCCCCCGCCTGAGCGCGCCGCCGGCTGGGCCGGTGCCAGTGCCGGAGTCGCGCCGCCGGCTGGGCCGGTCCCGTGCCTCCGCCGGAGTCGCCGCCGGCTGGTCCGGCACCGTGCCCCCGCCGGAGCCGCGCCGCGACCTCGGGTGGCCTCGGCGAGGGCGAACCGGTCGGGCTCGGCCGGGCGGGGCTCAGTCGGCGGGGCGGCGCAGCACGGTGACGGCGAAGTCGGCGTCGTCGCGCCACGGACGCAGGTCCCAGGTGGCGAAGCGGTGCTCCAGCCGCAGGCCGGCGGCCACCGCGTCGGCGTCGAAGCCGGTCAGCGGGTAGCCCCGGTCGGTGCCGAAGCCGACCGCCAGCACGCCGTCGGGGCGCAGGTGGGCGGCGACGCGGCGCAGCACCTCCCGCTCGGTGCCGGGGGCGACGAAGGCCAGCACGTTCCCGGCCACGACCGCCGCGTCGAACGGCTCCGGCTCGCCGGCCGCCGCCAGGTCCAGCTCGGCCAGGTCGGCGACCAGCCAGCGCGGGCCCGGGTGGTCGGTGCGGGCGGCCTCCACCAGCGCCGGGTCGGCGTCCACCCCGATCACGGTGTGGCCCCGGGCGGCCAGCGCCGCGCCCACCCGGCCGGTGCCGCAGCCGGCGTCGAGGATCCGGGACCCGGGTGCGACCAGCGCGTCCAGCAGGCGGGCCTCGCCGGCCAGGTCGGCCCCCTCGGCGGCCAGCCGGCGGAACCGGTCGATGTACCACTGCGAGTGCTCCGGACCGGTCTCGGTCTCCCAACGGGTCGGGTTTGCCATGCCGCCACCGTAGCCGGGTCCCCGGTGCTCCCCGGGGGGCGGGGCGGACGGGGCGATGCCCCGCCGGTGCCGTGGGCCGGGGAAACCGTGGCCGCTCAGGCCGGCGGGACGTCGCCGCCCGGGCCTCCCACCGGCGAGCCGGCAGCGCCGGCCGACGGATCGACGACCCAGTGGTTGGTGCGGAAGAGGCGGCCGGCGAACTCCGTCTGCTCCTCGCCGACGAGGGCGAAGCCGACCGATCGGCAGATCGCGTTCGACGCGGCGTTGGTCGTGGCGGGGAAGGCGTGGACGAGGCCCCACCGGCCGTCCGCCCGGGCCAGGGCGAGCACGGCGCGGACGGCTCTGCCCGCGAGGCCCCTGCCCTGGAACTCCGGCACGACCATCCAGCCGATCTCGGAGACGCCCCCGTGGGAGTACAGCGTCACCGTCCCCGCCACCTGCGCGGAGTCGCCGGTAATGATCATCTTGATCCAGGCGCTACCGTCCCGGACGGTCTCGAGGTCACGCCGGAGCTGGGCGGGCACGCGCTCACGCGGCTGCGGGCCGCCCAGCTCCGCCATCACGGCCGGATCGCAGCGCATCCGCACGTACGCGTCGAGGTCGCCCGGCTCCACGTCGCGCAGCCGCATCCCGACCGCGGGCGGGGCAGCCGTGGGCGCGTCGTCGTCGGGGACCGCGCCGGGGGAGGCATCCACCCGGCCCATCCTCGGTCAGCGCCCACCGCGCGGCAACCCCGCCCGCCGCCTCAGCCCTTCTCCGCCCCGCTGGTGAGCCCCTCGGTGAGCAGGCGCTCGCTGGCGAAGAAGAGGATCACGATGGGCAGGGTGAGGATCACCGAGCCGGCCATCAGGACCGTCTTGGGCACCTCGACGCCGTCCGCGAGCTGCGCCAGCCCCAGCGACACCGTCCACCGGTGCGGCTTGTCGACCAGGAACAGCAGGGCGAAGAGGAACTCGTTCCAGGCGATCATGAAGTCGTACAGGGCGACGGCCATGATGGACGGCGCCGCCAGGGGGAGGCTTACCCGGCGGATGATGCCGAGCCGGCCGGCGCCGTCGATGGCGGCCGACTCCTCCAGGCTGACCGGGATCGTCTCGAAGTAGTTGCGCAGCATGTAGACCGAGACCGGCAGGGTCTGCGAGATGTAGACCAGCACCAGGCCGAGCAGCGAGCCGCGCAGCCCGGCCCGGGTGAAGACCACGAAGAGCGGGATGGCGATGACGATCGACGGGAACAGGTAGACCGCCAGGAAGAGGAAGTCGACCTGCCGCCGGCCGAAGAACCGTAGCCGGGCGACCGCGTACGCGCCGGGGATCGCCACGGCCAGCGTCAGCAGCGTCGCCGCGACGGCGACCAGGCCGCTGTTGCGCATGAAGGTCAGGAAACCCTGGCCGCCGTCGTCGACGGCCTTCACCACCTCGGCGTACGTGTCGAAGGTCAGCTCGCCCAGCCCCACGACCAGCGAGCCGGGGTCGAGCAGCAGCCGCTCGATGGGGCGCACCGAGAGCACCAGCATGTAGTAGAAGGGAAAGACGGTGACCAGCAGGAACGCGGCGATCACCAGCCGGCGCAGCCAGCGCAGGCCCACCGTCTCGATCCGGTCCCGGTCCATCAGCCGTCCCTCCGTCCGCCGAAGAAGCGCAGGTACACCACCACGAACACGATGAGCACCACGGCGAGCACGACCGCCTGCGCCGCCGCCGCGCCGATGTCCGTACGCGCGGTCAGGAACTCGTAGACCCGGACGCTGACCACCTCGGTGCCGGCGGCCCCGCCGGTGAGCAGATAGACGTCGTCGAACTTGTTGAACGTCATGATGAACCGCAGCACGCCCAGCAGACCGATCACCGGCAGCAGCTGCGGCAGCAGGATGTGCCGGAACCGCTGGGTGGGCGTGGCCCCGTCGACCCGGGCCGCCTCCTCCAGTTCGCCCGGCACCGCCTGGAGCCGGGCGAGCAGGAACAGGAACGCGAAGGGGAAGTAGCGCCACGCCTCGAAGGCGACGACCGTGGCCAGGGCCGTCGACTCCTGGGACAGGAACGGCACCGGGGTGTCCCAGCCGAGGAACCGCCGGCCCCAGTCGTTGACGATGCCGAGCTGGGGGTCGAGCATCACCTGCCAGACGAAGGTGACCGCGACCACCGGCGCCACGTACGGCAGCAGCATCGACGCGCGCACCAGGGTGCGACCCCGGAACGGCCGGCGGACGACCAGCGCCGCCACCAGGCCGAGCACGATCGAGCCGGCGGTGCTGGCCACGGCGTAGACCAGCGTGGTCCACAGCGTGTCGGCGAAGCCCGGGGTGTTCAGCACCCGCTCGACGTTGTCCATCGTGAACTCGCCGAACAGCCCGGTACGCCGCAGCGTCGCCAGGCGTACCCGCTGGAAGGCCAGCACGACGGTCCAGACGATGGGGATGCCGATCACGGCGACCACGACGAGCAGGGTCGGGGCGACCAGCGCGAGCCCGGCGCGGGACTCGCGGCGGCGCAGGGTCAGTGGTCTGCGGCGGCGGGCCGGGGCCGGCCGCTCCCGGGCGGGGGAGCGGCCGGTGTCCGGTGGGGCGGTGGTCAATTGACGCCCGCCTTGATCGCCTCCACGTCCTTCTTCGCCCGTCCGGCGGCCGCTGCGGCGTCGGTCTTGCCGGCGACCACGTCGTTCAGGGCCTTGGGCACCGGCAGCTCGCCGAGGATCGCGCCGACGAGCTTGCCCTGGCCCTGGGTGAGCCCCCACCGCTGGAAGGTGTCGGGGCTGCGGCGCAGGCTGGCGAGCACCTCCTCGCCGTAGACCTCGGCGAGCGGCTTCCTGGTGTCGACGCCGGCCTGGCTGGTGTTCCAGGCGGTGAGGAACTTCTCCGGCTCCTGCGGCGTGCCCTTGCGGACGGGGAAGCGCCCCTCGGGGGACATGCCGAACCAGCGCGGGTAGCCGTCGCCGAGCATGTGCTCCACGAAGGACCTCGCCGGGTCGGCGGCGGCGGCGTCGAGCACGGCCCAGGAGCTGATCTCGCCGTACTGGGCGGGTTCGGCGCCGTTCGGGCCCTTGATCGCGGTGACGAAGCCGCTGTTCTTCGCGAGGAACGCCGGGTCGGCCTGGCACTGCGGGCAGGTCGGCCTGGCGTCGTCGCGCAGGCCGGCCAGCTCGTCGAGGATGAACGGCGACCAGACCAGCATGGCCGCCTTGCCGGCGAAGTAGGTGGCCCGGGTGGTGTCGACGTCCTGCGCGCCCCTGACCGAGCTGGTGCGCATCAGGTCGCCGTAGAACCGGAACGCCTCGACGCACTCCGGGGAGTCCAGCTTCACGGCCCCGGAGTCGTCGGTGAGCTGGCAGTTGTTGGCCAGCGCGAGGTGTTCGAAGGTCTGCTGGGTGAACACGTCGCCGGGGGCGGTGGCGGCGGTGACGCCCGCGACGCCGCCGGTGTTGAGCCTCGTCGCGGCGGCGGCGATCCTCTCGTACGTGTCGGGGGCGGGCAGCCCGGCGGCGGCGAACAGGTCCTTGCGGTAGACGAGCAGCTGGCCCCAGCCGTCGCTGGGCACGGCGAGCTGCGTGCCGTCGTCCGCGGTCAGCTCCAGGGCCCGCGGCGAGAAGGTCTGCCTGCCGAGCTTCTCGACGACCTCCGCGTTCGCCGAGGAGTGCAGCAGTTCGTTGCCGGCGAGGGTGCGCACGCCGGCGAGCGACACCGAACCGACCACATCGGGCAGTTCGCCGGCGGCGGCGCTGGTGGCGATCAGGGCGGGGAACTGGTCCTCGTTGACGGTGACGAGGTCGACGGCGATGCCGGTGCTGGCGGTGAAGTCCGCGATGATCGCCTTGGTGGCGGTGACCCGGTCGGCCACGTCCTCCAGGCTCCACACGGTGATCTTCCTGCTGTTGCTGTCGGATTCTTCGTCGCCGCAGCCCAGCAGACCGGCCCCGGTGACTGCCATGATCAGGGTGGCGGCGAGTATCCGCATCGGAGGTGCTGACATCGGTGGCACTCCTCTCGAAGGGTATACAAGGGATTCAACCCCTTCGATTGATCAATTACAAGACATATGCCGATTTATTGCCTACGATGGAGCCCAGTGCTACCGGGATGTGACTCATGGTCAACTGGGTTGTCTCACTCGCCGGGCCCCGACGGATCAGCCTCGAGCCCTGCCCCCCGGATCCGCTCGGCCCCGGTCGGGTCCGCGTCCGCACCTGCTACTCCGGCATCTCGGCCGGCACGGAGCTCACCCTCTACCGGGGCAGCAACCCCCGGCTGAGCAAGGACTGGGACGACGTCAGCCGGATGTTCGTGCCCCGGCAGACCGCGGTGCCGTACCCGCTGGTGGGCTTCGGCTACGAGGAGGTCGGCGAGATCATCGAGGTCGCGCCCGACGTGGCCGACCGGCGCGCCGGGCAGGTCGTCTGGGGCATCTGGGGGCACCGCGCCGAGGCCGTCGTGCCCGCCGATACGGTGCACCCGCTGCCCGCCGGGCTGGATCCCCTCGCGGCGGTCTTCGCCCGCCCGGGGGCGATCGCCCTCACCGCCGTGCTCGCCGGCGACCTGCACCTGGGCGACTGGGTCGCGGTCTTCGGCCAAGGCGTCATCGGGCTGCTCGCCACCCGGCTCGCCGCCCTCTCCGGCGCACGCGTGGTCGCCGTCGACCGGGTGCCCGCCCGGCTGGCGCACGCCGGCCGACTCGGCGCCCGGATCGTCGTCGACGCGGGTGCCGAGTCCGCCGCGGCCGTGCTGCGCCGGGCCACCGGCGGCCGGGGCGCGGACGTCTGCCTGGAACTGTCCGGGGCGTACCCGGCGCTGCACGAGGCGATCCGCTCCACCGCTCACGCCGGTCGCGTCGTGGCCGCCGGCTTCTACCAGGGACAGGCCGACGGGCTCGGCCTGGGTGAGGAGTTCCACCACAACCGGATCCAGCTGGTGGCGGCCCAGGTCTCCGGGCCGACCCCGGCGCCCGGCATGGCCGGCCGGTGGACCGGGGCCCGCGTCGCACACACCTTCATGGACCTGGTGGCCGAGGGCAGCGTCGACCCGCTGCCGCTCGTGAGCCACGTCGTCGACGCGAGCGCGGTGGCCGACGCGCTGGCGCTGCTCGACCGCGGTGACGCGGACGCCCTCCAAGTGGTGCTGAGGTTCCCATGACGATTCCCCTGGCCTGCCAGGAGCAGCTCCTGCCGGGCACCGACCTGATCCAGAAGTACGCGCTCGCCACCGCGCTCGGCTACGACGCGATCGAGCTGCGCGGCTCCGGCGACCTCGGCCTCGCCCGCCGGCTGCCCGAGCTGCGCCGGGCCCGCGCCGCCGGGGTGGTCATGCCCACCGTCTGCGTGGAGATGGACCACTTCATCGGCGACTTCGACCCCGAGCGCTCCCGCGACGCCGTACGCAACCTGCGCTCCCAGCTCTCCGTGATGGCCGAGCTCGGCGGCGTCGGCGCGATGACCCCGGCCGCGTGGGGGATGTTCTCCCGGCGGCTGCCGCCGTTCGAGCCGCCCCGCCCACCCGCCGCCGACCGGCAGGTGCTCGTCGACGCCCTGGGCGAGCTGGGGGAGCACGCCCGCGCCGAGGGGGTCACCCTCTTCCTGGAACCGCTCAACCGGTACGAGGACCACATGGTCAACCGGCTCGCCGACGCGGTCGCCCTCTGCGCGGCCGTCGGGCTGCCCACGGTGCGGGTGGTGGCGGACACCTTCCACATGAACATCGAGGAGGACGACGTGCACCGGGCGCTGCGCGCCGCCGCCCCGTACCTCGGGCACGTGCAGGTCAGCGACTCCAACCGCCACCAGCCCGGCGCCGGGCACCTCGACTGGCCGGCGCTGCTCCGCACCCTGCTGGAGCTCGACTACCGGGGCTGGCTGGCGCTGGAGTGCCGGCTACGCGGCGACCCCGTACGCGCCCTGCACCAGGCCGCCGCCGTGCTGCGTCACGCCCAACCCCGGCAGGCGGCGGCGTGAGCACCGGGACCGCCGGCGGCCCGCCCACCGCCGTCGACGCCGGCGCCCACGACCGGGGGGCCCTGCGCCGCCTCGCCGTCGCCACCCTCGACGCCAACTGGGAACACGACCACACGGTGCCCTCGCGCACCCTCTACCCGCACCAGTGGAGCTGGGACTCGGCATTCATCGCCATCGGCTGGTCCCACGTCCGCCCCGAGCGCGCCTGGTGCGAACTGGCCAGCCTGTTCCGCGCCCAGTGGGTCGACGGGCGGGTGCCGCACATCGTGTTCAACCCGGCCCTGCGCGTCGGCTCGTACTTCCCCGGGCCGGAGTTCTGGGAGTCGGGGCTCGCCGAGGGCGCCCCGGCGGCCGCCACCTCCGGGCTGATCCAGCCGCCCGTGCACGCGCCCGCCGCCTGGCTCGCGTACCGGCGGTGCCCCTCGGAGCAGGCGCGGGCCGCGCTGCGCCGGCTCTATCCCCGGCTGGTGGCCCAGCAGCGCTACCTCGCCACCCGCCGGGACGTCGGCGGGGGCGGGCTGGCCTGCATCGTCCACCCGTGGGAGTCCGGGCTGGACAACAGCCCCGCCTGGGACGCGCCGATGGCGGCGGTGCCCGCCGACGCGGCCGTCATGCGCGCGTACCGCCGGCACGACACCGCGCACGCCGACGCCGCGCACCGGCCCACGGACCTCGACTACGCGCGCTACGTCGCGATCGTGGCGTCCTACCGCGAGCGCCGCTACCGCGACGACGACCTCGCCGGCCGGCACCCGTTCCTGGTGGAGTGCCCGCTGGTCAACACCGCCATGGGCGCCGCCGAGCACGCCCTCGCCCGGATCGCGCCGCTGGTCGGCGCCGACCCCGGTCCGCACCGGGAGCGCGCCGCGCGGATCACCGAGGCCCTGGTGCGCCGGCTGTACGAGCCGACGACGGGCACCTTCCGCCCCCGGGACCTGCGCGCCGACCGCCTCGTGCCGGCCCGGACGGTGCTCGGGCTGGCCCCGCTGGTCCTGCCCGACCTGCCCGCGCGGCAGGTGTCGGCGCTGGTCGCCGAGGCCTGCTCGCCGCGCTTCGGGCTGGCCGCCCGGATGGACCGGCCGCTGCCCAGCCACGACCGCACCGCGCCGGACTTCGAGCCGCTGCGCTACTGGCGCGGGCCGAGCTGGATGAACGTCAACTGGCTGGTGCGCCGGGGGCTGCTGCGCCACGGCCGCCCGGACCTGGCGGCCGGCCTGCGCGACTCGATGATCGAGCTGGTGGCCCGCTCCGGCTGCCACGAGTACTTCCACCCGGACACCGGGGCCGGGCTGGGCTCGCCGGCGTTCGGCTGGACGGCCGCGCTGCTGCTCGACGTCCTCGCCGACGACCCGGCCGGCTGACACCGGCCGGGTCGTCCCCGGTCAGCCGGCGGGTACGACGTCCGTCGACCGCCCCGCGCCCGGGGTCGGCCGGACGGCGGGGTCGTTTGCCGGTGCCGGGCGCGGGTAAGCGTGGGGCCGCTGACGACAGGAGGCTGCCGTGCGGTTCCCCCTCTTCGTCGACGCGGTGTCGCGCCGCGCCGGACTACCCACCGCCCAGGCCGCCACGATCGCCCGCGCCGTGTTGCAGACCATGGTGGAACGGATGAGCGGCGGTACGGCCGGTTACCTCCCCGACGAACTCGACGGCTACCTCGCGGGCCCCGGTGCCGGCGACGGCCCGCCCGGCGCGCCCGGTCCGGCGGACTTCGTGCGTCGGGTGGGGGAGCGGGCCGGGACGGACGAGGCCACCGCCCGGGCGGGAACCGGTGCCGTCTTCGCCACCCTGCGGGAGGCGGTCACCGTCGACGAGTTCCGCGACATGGTGGCCCGGCTGCCCCGGGACTTCGACGGCATGACCCAACCGATCCCCCGACCCGACGACGCCTGACCGGCCACCGCCACCGCCCACGCACCGTCGCGGCGGCCCGCCACGCGGATCCTCGCGGGCGAGCGTCGAGCCTTATGCTGCTTCCGACCCGAAGGTATAGGCAGATCATGAGGCCCCTCCCGGAGCATGGTGGTCGGCCCGATCGCGGTCGGCCCGCCGATGCCTCGGAGGGCGCCGCACCCCGGGTCGCTCCGGCGCGCCGGAGCGACCCACCACCCGTTCCGGCGCCAGCGGCACCGGAGCGGCCCCTCCCGACGAAAGGCGCGCGGTGACCTGGTTCCTCTCCGCCGGCGGCTGGCACCCGGCGCCGGTCCAACTCTTCTGCCTGCCCTACGCGGGCGGGGGCGCGACCGTCTACCGGCGCTGGCAGGACGAGCTCGGCCCCGACGTCGAGGTGCTGCCGGTGCAACTGCCCGGCCGCGAGAACCGGATCAGCGAGAACCCGGTGTTCAAGGTCGTCGACGTCGCGCACGCCATCGCCGAACGGGCCCGTGGCCCGTACGCGATCTACGGCCACTCGATGGGCGGCCGGGTCGCCTTCGAGGTCGTCCGCGAGCTGCGCCGCGCCGGGCGTCCGCTGCCGCTGCGGCTCTACGTCGGCGGCGCCCGCGCCCCGCACGTCAGCGCGCCCAGCCACTTCGACGGGCTGTCCCGGGTGGACGACGACGAACTGCTGCGTCGCCTGGCGGCCGGCGGCGGACTGCCGGCGGGGCTGCTGGACTACCCGGAGCTGGTCGAGCTGCTGCTGCCCCTGCTGCGCGCCGACCTCGCCCGGGTGGACGACTACCGCTACACCCCCGAGGAGCCGCTGCCGATGCCGATCGTGGCGTTCAGCGGGCGCGGCGACGACACCGTCTACCGGGAGCACAGCGCCGGCTGGCGGGAGCACACCGCCGCCGGCTTCACCCTGCACGAGATCGACGGCGGGCACTTCTTCCTCAACGAGCGGCTGCCCGACCTGCTCGCCGTGATCCGGGCGGACCTCACCGCCGCCCGCACCGACGCGGCCACCCGCCACCACGGGTGAGCCGCCCCGCCACGGCCGCCCTCCGGGCCGCCATCCCGCTGTTCCGCGGCAGCCCGCGGCGACGACGGCGACGACAGGAGCGAGAGCATGAGTGACCGGACCGCCACGCTGCCGATCGTCGTCGAGAACGACGGCCGCGAGCTGACCGAGCTGATCGCCGCCCGCCGCGCGGAGCTGCGGGCGGACCTGGTCGAGCACGGCGGGCTGCTGTTCCGCGGGTTCGACGTCGGCGGCGTCGAGGGCTTCGACCGGGCGGTGCGGGCGCTCTCCGGCGAGCCGCTGGTCTACACCGAGCGTTCGTCGCCCCGGCACGCCATCGCCGGCCGGGTCTACACCTCGACCGACTACCCGCCGAACGAGGAGATCTTCCTGCACAACGAGAACTCGTACCAGGCCCGCTGGCCGTTGACGCTGTTCTTCTACTGCATCACCGCGCCGCAGACGCGCGGCGCCACCCCGCTGGCCGACGTCCGCCGGGTGTACGCCGAGATCGATCCGGCGGTACGCGAGGAGTTCGTCCGCCGCCGCTGGATGCTGGTGCGCAACTTCCACGGTGACTTCGGCACTCCGTGGCAGCACGTCTTCGGCACCGACGACCGGGCCGAGGTCGAGGCGTACGCGGCGGCGAACCGGATCGAGCTGGAGTGGCGGGGCGGCGGCGGGCTGCGTACCCGCGCGGTGCGCGACGTCGTGCACCACCGGCCCGGCTCGGACACCCCGCGCTGGTTCAACCACGCCACGTTCTTCCACGTGAGCACCCTCGCCAAGGACCTCCAGGAGGGGCTGCTGGCCATGTTCGGCACCGACGGGCTGCCGGCCAACACGTACTACGGCGACGGCGGCGAGATACCCGCCGACGTCATGGACCACCTGCGGGCCGCGTACCGGGCGGCCAGCGTCCGCTTCGACTACCGGCGCGACGACGTGCTGGTCGTGGACAACATGACCGCCGCGCACGGCCGGGAGCCGTTCACCGGCCCTCGCAAGATCGCCGTCGCGATGGCCGAGCCGCACGACCCCGTGGCGGCCGACGGCAGGTGACGCCTACCGGTCGGCGACGTCGGTCTCCGGCAGCTCCTCCGGGTTCGCGACCCAGGCGGAGAAGACCGGCAGCCCGTGCCACGGGCCGGTCGTGCCGCCGGCCCGGCTGTCGGTGGCGACCGCGACCACGGCGTACGGGTGGCCGAAGCGCAACTCGGCCACCCGGGCCACCCCCTCCGGCGGAAGGCTCTCGAGCATGGCGAATCCGGTGACGGCGGCCGCCTCGAAGCCGTACCGGCCGTAGCGGGCCATGGCGGCCTGTGCCGCCTCGAACTTCAGCCCCGGGGCGCCCAGCAGTTCGCCGAAGACCTCCGCGACGGCGGGGAAGCCCGACCCGGGGGCGGCCAGCTCGTGCCGGCTCCTGGCCGACCAGCACGGCAGTACGGCCGTGAGCCGCTCCTCCCGGCCGTCCGGCGCGTTCGTGCGGGTCGGCTCCTCACGCACGGTCCAGATCGGGCCGTCGCCCAGCGGGACGTCGAACAGGGAACGCCGATCCGCCGGAAGGCGGTCCGGCGGAGTGGTGGCGACCGCCGCCGCCACCTCGTGGGCGGCGGCGAGGACGTCCCCGGCCGGCACCTCGGGCGCCGCCGCGACCGAGACCACCGACAGCCCGGCCGTGCCCTCGGCGGTCCGCGCCGGCTTGGCGGTGGCGGCGTGGGCGGCCACGGTGCCGGCCCGCACGGTGTCGGTGATCCAGCACTGGTGGCCGTACTCGGGGCTGCGCAGCACCCGGCGCAGCCGGCCGGTCCAGGAACTGCCCGGCCCGAGCGCGCCCGCCGGCGCCACCTCGAACGGGTCCTCCCAGGAGATCCGGGTGGCCAGGGCGCTGGCCAGGACGAGCAGCACCTGCGGCGTCACCGTCAGCGGGAACTTCCTGATCAGGTCGAGGGTGTGGGTCCGGGCCCACGCGTCGAGGGCGTCCTGTTCCGGCACCGGTCCGGTGGCGGTCGACGCGGGCAGGGTCGCCCGCCATCCGTCGAGCCCGGTCGTCTCGATCCCGGGTCGGTGCCAGAACGCGGTCGCCGAGGGCACCAGGGGGTGTGGCGCGGCCACCAGGGCGTCGGCCGCCCGCGCGGCGGTCTCCGCGTCGGTGCCGAGCGTCTCCTCCAGGGCGGTGCGGGTCGGGCCGGTGGCGGCCGGTGCGGCGAGCGCCAGCAGCAGCCACGCGCCGAGCGGGGAGGCGACGTGGTGCCCGTCGCCGATCACGGCGTGCAGGCGGTCGGCGTAGCGGGCCAGGGGGGTACGGATGTCGGTGGTCACCGCTTCACTGTGCCCGCTCGGCGGGCCGCCGTCACCTCCTGTCGGTCAGCCGCACCAGCCGCGACGGCCGGGCGGGGACCACGGTCGGGGGCGTCGAGGCACCCGGGTGGGGCAGCCGCTCGGGGCGACGACCGGGTCGGTACTCGAAGTGCCACCACTCGTTGTCGTACACCCGGTGCAGGTGGTGGCGGGCGCCGTACGTCTCCAACCAGCGCGCGCCCTCAGCGGGCCGTACGTCGAGGGCCGTGCCCGCGACGTGCCGCGACTCGTGCGGCGGCAGTACCCGCAGCCGGGCCGCCTCCGGGGACCCGGCGCACCGGACCGCCTCGGCGAACAGGCGTGCCTGCTCCTCGGCGGTCCGGTGCCCGGACGTGAGCCCGATCAACTCACCGTCGCGCCACAGGGCCTGCGCCCGGGCGGCCTCGAAGGCCGCGCGCGTGGCGGGCGTCAGGCCGGTCAGGTCCTCGGCCGGAAAACGCGTCGCCAGCGCCCACTGGCAGGCCACATGCTTCGCCCGGCCGCGCGCGACGACGAACGCCACCGGCAGGAGCCCCACCGCGAGAGTCAGCGTGACGGCCTGGTACACGTGATCGCGGCGCCGGGCGGACCGGGCCGCGCTCATGATGTTCGCCTGCCGGGCCAGGCGGACGACGACGGACCTGATCCGTGGCCCGGCCGGCGCCCGCCGTCGACCGGGAGGCCGTCGCCTCGTCGATGCCCCTGACCCGTGGCACTCCACGTCATCGACCGGAATCATGGAGTCAGAATTCCGCAACCGTCACGCGCCGGCCTGAGTACGACTACTCAGCGCGTGGTCGCGGGTCGGTCGGTTTTGTCACCGGACTGTCATGAGACCGCAGGGTCACCTCCAACATCGACGCCGAGAGTGATCGCCGGTCGTCGCCGACGTCCGTGGCGGCCGAGCCCCGGCCGACCCGGACGCCCGCCGGAACGACGTCGGCACCGGCGGCGACAACTTTCCGAGTTCCCGGGCCCCGGACGGGGCGCGGGACAACCCGACATGCGGGCCGACCGGCGCGCGCGGAG
Source organism: Micromonospora sp. AMSO12t (assembly GCF_008806585.1). Lineage (NCBI taxonomy): Bacteria > Bacillati > Actinomycetota > Actinomycetes > Micromonosporales > Micromonosporaceae > Micromonospora > Micromonospora sp. AMSO12t. The sequence goes on along the minus strand of NZ_WAAS01000074.1, from coordinate 4,000 downwards.
CCGGGAACGCGGCCCGCGGACCGGGCAGCCCACGGAGGTCCACAGACCATGACCGTGTCCGCGACAGGTCCGGCAACCGACGACAACACCCCGCCGGGCGACGCACCACCTGAGCCTGGCCGCCCGGCGCAGGGCATCGACCGGACGGTGCTGGGCGTCGCCGCCGCGGTGACCGTTCTCTTCGTCGCGTGGGGCATCGTCGCCACCGACAACCTCGCCTCGGTCACCGACACCGCGCTCGACTGGGTGGTCCGGTCGTTCGGCTGGGTCTTCGTGCTGGCCAGCACCGGCTTCGTGGTGCTGTCGATCTGGCTGGCGCTCAGCCGGTACGGCCGGATCAAGCTCGGCCGCGACGACGACGAGCCCGAGTTCTCCACCGTCTCCTGGGTGGCGATGATGTTCAGCGCCGGCATGGGCATCGGCCTGATGTTCTGGGGCGCCGCCGAGCCGCTGTCGCACCTGGCGACCCCGCCGCGTGGCCTCAACGAACCGAACTCCCCGCAGGCCGCGCGGGTGGCCATGGAGTACTCCTTCTTCCACTGGGCGCTGCACCCGTGGGCGATCTACGCCGTGGTGGGCCTCGCGCTGGCCTACTTCACCTTCCGCAAGGGTCGGCGCGGCCTGATCAGCAGCGCCTTCTTCCCGCTCATCGGGGAGCGCGCCAACCGGGGACCCGGCCGGGCCATCGACATCTTCGCGATCTTCGCGACGCTGTTCGGGTCGGCCGTCTCCCTCGGGCTGGGCGCCCTGCAGATCAACAGCGGCCTGACGAACCTCTGGGACGTGCCGAAGTCCACCCCACTGGCGATCGGCATCATCGCGGTGCTCACCGTGGCGTTCGTGGTCTCCGCCGTCACGGGCGTCAAGCGGGGCATCCAGTTCCTGTCGAACACCAACATGGTGCTCGCGGTGGCGCTGATGTTCTTCCTGCTCGTGGTGGGCCCGACGGTCTTCGTCCTCAACACGCTCACCGCGTCGACCGGCGGTTACCTCTACGACCTCATCCCGATGAGCTTCCGCACCGGCGCCTTCGGCGGCGAGCAGTGGATGGCGGGCTGGACCATCTTCTACTGGGCGTGGTGGATCTCCTGGACCCCGTTCGTCGGCGCCTTCATCGCCCGCATCTCCAAGGGCCGCACCATCCGCCAGTTCGTCCTCGGTGTGGTGGCCATCCCGAGCCTCGTCAGCTTCGTCTGGTTCTCGGTGTTCGGCGGTACCGCCATCAACCTGCAACTCAACGGCACCGACCTGTCGGCCGCGGTGAAGGAGAGCCCGGAGGCGGCGCTCTTCGCGGTCCTGCGGGAGTTCCCGTTCTTCACCGTCACCGCGATCCTGGTCATGGTGCTGGTGGCGCTCTTCTTCGTCAGCGGCGCCGACGCCGCCTCGGTGGTGATGGGCACGCTCTCCTCGCGCGGCAGCCTGGAGCCGAAGGCCTGGCTCGTCTCCATGTGGGGCGTGCTGACCGGCCTGGTGGCCGCGGTGCTGCTGCTCGCCGGCGGACTGTCCGCCCTGCAGTCGCTGACCATCCTCGCCGCGCTGCCGTTCCTGTTCGTCATGGTCGGCATGGTCGTCGGCCTGCTCCGCGAGCTGCGGCGCGAGCCGGACAGCGCCACGATGGCCCCGGAACTGCGGGCCCTCGTGTCCGCCGGCACGTCACCGGCCGCCACGAGGCCCGAGTCCTCCTGACCCCGGCGCGTGCGGCGTGGGCCGTCCCTCCGAACCCGGGGACGGCCCACGCCGCACGTGGGCTCCGTACCATCGTGGACGTCCGTACGGGCGGCGCCTCCCGGCGGCGCCGGGCCGAGCGAGGAGGCGTGTCGTGACCCAGGCCCAGCCGGCTGCCGCGCGGGCGCCACGCCTGATCGTGCTCAACGGGCCACCCGGCTGCGGCAAGTCGACGCTGGCCCGCAGGTACGTCGAGGACCACCCCCTCGCGCTCGACCTCGACATCGACCGGATCCGTGACCTCATCGGGCGGTGGCGTGATCACGCCGGTCCCGCCGGTCTCCTCGCCCGCGCCGTCACGCTGGCGGCGGCCCGGGCACACCTGGCCGGCCGCCACGACGTGATCATTCCGCAGTTCCTCGGCCGTCCCGAGTTCATCGAACAGGCCGAGCGCGTGGCGCACGACACCGGCGCCCGGTTCCACGAGATCGTCCTGTTCGACGGCAAGGAGAACGCGCTGTGGCGGTTCGCCGAACGCAGCCGTACCTCCACGGATCCGGCGCATCTCGACGCCCAGCGCCTACTCGACCGGCATGGCGGGACCACCGAGCTGGCGGCGATGTACGACCGGCTGCTCGCCGTCGTCGCCGCCCGGCCCGGGACGAGCGTGGTGCGCAGCGAGCACGGCAGGGAGGACGAGGCCTACCGCCAACTCCTCGCCTGCCTCAGCTAGCCGCCGCCGCTCACGCCACCATGCGCTCCTCGGCCAGCTCCGTCAGCCGGACGGTGCACAGTCCGTTGCGCTCCGCCTTCACGTCGGTCACCGTGAGCTGCGTGCCGGGGGCCAGGATGACCTCCTCCTCGCCGGTGAAGGCGGAGAACCGCCGGATGCCCACGGCCCGCACGGGCAGCACCTCGAAGAGCGTCCGCTTGCCGCGACCGCCGAGGAACGCCTGGGCCACGCCGAGCTTCGACGTGCACGACGAGACGCCCCACCACGTCACGGTCTGCCCGAGCGGGTACTGCGCCCGCAGGTCCAGCGACACCCCGCGCCACAGCGGCTCCGTGCGGGCCGGGAGCCGTGACACGGCCGAGAACAGCAGCCGAAGGTACGGCAGGTACGGGACGATCCGGCCACGGTCCGGGTGGCGCAGCGTGGCGTTGATCTGCCGGTAGAAGGCCGACTCGCAGGTGTAGAGGTAGAGGGCCGCGACCTCGTCGGCGGAGAGGGCGTCGGCCCCGCCGTCGACCTGCTTCTCGCCGAACCGGTGTGACTGCTCGACGTGCCAGTCGAGCCCGGGCAGCAGCGCGGCCACCGGGGCGACGGCCGCACGGAAGTCCATCAGCGGGGTGGCGGACACGCCGGTGATCGCGGGAAGGGCCAGCCCCTCGTCCTTGACGCTGGCGAGCCGCTCGAGGTAGAGCTTGTGCAACTCCATGGTGGAGGCGATGAACGCCCCCATGCGTTCGGCCGTGCCCGTGTCGGTGCCGCCCGCGTGCGCCGCCGATCCGCTCCATCCCTTGCGGGGCAGCCAGTCGATCTCGTCGGCGCCCAGCGTCCTGAGCGCCTCGTTGACGTCGGCGAAGTGGTTCCCGTCGCAGAAGATGTCGCCCTGCGCCGCCGGATTGGGGTGGTCGAGGTGGCGGACCTCCACGCCCGGGTACTTCTTCTCGAGCCGCTGCACCACCCGCTTGAGGCTGCGCGCGTGCGCGCCCCACCACGCGAACACCACGCCCCGGTCCTCCTCGTCGGCGTGCTGCTTGGCCTTCAGGATCTCCTCGACCAGGGCCTCGACGACCGGCCGCCAGAACGCGGTGTGCCGGTCGGTGGCCATCGCCCCGTCGCCGCTGGCGGTGAGCGCCGCGTTCAACAGCAGCACGCCCTGGGTGAGCATCGCCTGGAACCACTCCGGTGGCTGCACCGTGTCGTGCTCGCGCAGCAGGGCACGGATGTCGGCGATCGGCGTCTTCTTGGCGATGCCGTGCTTCCACATCGCCGCCGCCTTGATGATGCAGCGGATGGTGACGACCCTGCCGAACTGGCTGTCGTTCCAGTCGTGGAAGGTGTTGTCGAACATGGCGATGCCGGTGGCGCTCTCGCTGCGCGGGTAGGGGTTCTGCCCGAAGACGACGACCTTCCACTTGTGCGGCGGGTGGGGCTTGAGCGCCTGGAAGGTCAGTTCCCGCACGGGCACGACCATCGGGCTGCGGCCCGGGCCGATGAAGGTGGCGGCGCCCGGCTGCGCCTCGATGACCGGCTTGACCAGCGGCAGCCACGGCTCGCCGCCGCCGGTGAACAGGTCGGCGAGGGCCAGCGGGTCGTTCGGGTCGGGCG
>NZ_WAAS01000073.1:0-26990 GCF_008806585.1 Micromonospora sp. AMSO12t | reverse complement strand
GGTGGCGGCGGCGGTGGCGGTGGCTACCGTGGCGGTCCCGGTGGCGGCGGCGGTGCGCCGGGCGGCGGTTTCCGTCCGGGTGCTCCGGCCGGCGGCGGCGGTCGTCCGGGTGGTGGCGGTCGTGGCCGTGGCGGCGGCGCCGCGGGTGCCTTCGGGCGTCCGGGTGGCCGGCCGACGCGCGGTCGCAAGTCCAAGAAGCAGCGCAGACAGGAGTTCGACAACCTGTCGGCCCCGACCATGAGCTCGGGTGCCCCCCGGGGTCAGGGTCAGGTCGTCCGGCTCTCCCGTGGCGCCTCGCTGTCGGACTTCGCCGACAAGATCAACGCCAACCCGGGTTCGCTGGTCCAGGAGATGTTCAACCTGGGCGAGATGGTCACGGCGACCCAGTCGTGCTCCGACGACACCCTGCTCCTGCTGGGTGAGCACCTCGGCTTCAACGTGCAGATCGTCAGCCCGGAGGACGAGGACCGCGAGCTGCTCGCGCAGTTCAACATCGACCTCGACGCCGAGGTCGCGGAGGACCGCCTGGTCGACCGTGCGCCGGTCGTGACCGTCATGGGTCACGTCGACCACGGTAAGACCAAGCTGCTCGACGCGATCCGCAAGGCGAACGTCGTGGCCGGCGAGGCGGGTGGCATCACCCAGCACATCGGTGCCTACCAGGTCCACGTGCCGCACGAGGGCGAGGACCGCGCGGTGACCTTCATCGACACCCCGGGTCACGAGGCGTTCACCGCCATGCGTGCCCGTGGTGCCCAGGTCACCGACATCGTGGTGCTCGTCGTCGCGGCCGACGACGGTGTCATGCCGCAGACGATCGAGGCGTTGAACCACGCCAAGGCGGCCGACGTGCCGATCGTGGTGGCGGTCAACAAGGTCGACAAGCCGGAGGCGAACCCGGACAAGGTCCGCCAGCAGCTGACCGAGTACGGCCTCGTCGCCGAGGAGTACGGCGGCGACACCATGTTCGTCAACGTGGCGGCGAAGCCGGGCATCGGCATCGACGAGCTGCTCGAGGCGGTCCTGCTGACCGCCGACGCGTCGCTGGAGCTGACCGCTCCGATCGACGGGCCGGCGCAGGGTGTGGCCATCGAGGCGCACCTGGACAAGGGCCGCGGTGCGGTGGCGACGGTGCTGGTGCAGAAGGGCACCCTGCGGGCGGGCGACTCCATCGTCGCCGGTGGGGCGCACGGCCGGGTCCGGGCGATGCTCGACGAGAACGGCAACCAGGTCGCCGAGGCAGGTCCGGCCCGTCCGGTCCTGGTGCTCGGTCTGACCGCGGTGCCCGGTGCCGGCGACACGTTCCTGGCGGCCGAGGACGACCGCACGGTGCGCCAGATCGCCGAGCAGCGGCAGGCACGGCGGCGGGCGGCGTCGTTCGCCAACTCCCGCGGCCGGGCCACTCTCGAGACGCTCATGGAGCAGCTCAAGGAGGGCGAGAAGACCTCGCTCAACCTGGTGCTCAAGGGCGACGTCTCCGGTTCCGTGGAGGCCCTCGAGGACGCGCTGTTCAACCTCGACATCCCGGAGGAGGTCCAGCTCAGGATCATCCACCGGGGCGTGGGCGCGATCACCGAGAGCGACGTCATGCTCGCGAGCGCGTCGTCCGAACCGGTCACGATCATCGGTTTCAACGTGCGGGCCGCCAACAAGGTCCGCGAGATCGCCGACCGCGAGGCTGTGGAGATCCGGTACTACACCGTGATCTACCAGGCCATCGAGGAGATCGAGGCCGCGCTCAAGGGCCTGCTCAAGCCGGAGTACGAGGAGGTCGAGCTGGGCACCGCGGAGATCCGCGACGTCTTCCGCTCGTCCAAGATCGGCAACATCTCCGGTTGCATCGTCCGGTCGGGCATCATCCGGCGCAACGCCAAGGCACGCCTGCTGCGGGACGGGTCGGTGGTGGCGGACAACCTCACCGTCAGCTCGCTCAAGCGGTTCAAGGACGACGCCACGGAGGTGCGCGAGGGCTTCGAGTGTGGTCTGACCCTGGGTGGTTACAACAACGTCCAGGTCGGCGACGTCATCGAGACCTTCGAGATGCGGGAGAAGGTTCGCGCCTGATCCGCTGAACCACTGATCGAGGGGTTTGCGCCGAAAGGCGTAAACCCCTTGATCATGTGGGGGGTCGTGCGGGTATCGTCCGGGGCGATGTTCACCGGAACCGCGGTCTTCGACCTGCTGCTGCCGGGCGACTCCCGGTCGCTCAAGGCCAAGAGATCATATGTACGGCCGATCGTGGCGGCGCTGCGCCGTTTCGAGGTGTCGGCCGCCGAAGTCGGAGCGCTCGACCTGCACGGTCGGGCCGAGATCGCCGTGGCCGTGGTGGCCGCCGAGGCGTCGCACGTCCGCGAGGTGCTGGACTCCTGCGAGCGCCTGGTGGCCGGCCGGCCGGAGACCGAGTTGCTCTCGGTGCGCCGGCGGCTGCACAGCGAAGAGGACTGACCCGGCGGCACCTGTCCGCCGGGTGGCCGGGACGGTGCCGGCGGCGCGCGGTGCGGGTGGCCGCGCGGGTAGTGTTTCGAGTTGTTGGGCCGTCGGCTCCGGGGCGCTCCGCGTCGCCGGGCGGCGGCCGGGAGCGGTACGCCGTGGAGGTGGCGAAGATGTCGGATCCGGCCAAGGTACGCCGGCACGCGGAGCGGGTGCGTGAACTGGTGGCGTCGGTGGTGCGCAGCCAGATCAAGGATCCCCGGCTCGGCATGATCACCATCACCGACGCCCGGATCACCGCCGACCTGCGCGACGCGACCGTCTTCTACACGGTGCTCGGCGACGCGGCGGCCCAGGCGGGCACGGCGGCGGCGCTGGAGAGCGCCAAGGGCATGCTGCGCAGCACCGTCGGCAAAGCGCTCGGGCTGCGGCACTCGCCGACGCTGACCTTCGTCCTGGACGACGTGCAGGATCAGGTCAAGCACATCGACGACCTGCTCGCCCAGGCCCGCAACGCCGACGCCGAGGTGCAGCGCATCGCCGCCCGGGCCGAGTACGCGGGCGAGCCCCAGCCGTACCGGCTGGACGAGGACGAGGACGCCGACGAGGCGCGCGACGCCGACGAGGACGCCGAGGAGACCCCGCCCCGGGGCGGGGACCCGCGGTGACCGAGCCCTCCGGCGGCACGACCGGTGGCGCCCTCGCCGAGGCGCCGCCACCGGTCGACTCCGGCCCGACCGAGGCGGACTGGGCCGCCGGCGTCGCGGCCGTACGGGATCTGCCGCCGGACGGGCGGGTGCTGCTGATCTGCCACGTCAACCCGGACGGGGACGCGCTGGGCAGCATGCTCGGCTTCGGGCTCGGGCTGCGTCGGCTGGGTGTGCGGCGGATGCAGGCGACCTTCCCCGGCCCGCCGGAGGTGCCGGAGCCGTTCCGGGGGCTGCCCGGGCTCGACCTGCTGGTACCGGCGACGGAGGCGTACCCGGACCCGGACCTGGTGATCTGCTTCGACGCGGCCAGCGAGTCGCGCCTCGGCGACCTGGTCGACCGGCTGGAGACCGCCGGCGCCGCGCTGGTGCTCGACCACCACGCGTCGAACACCCGCTTCGGCCGGATCAACCTGGTGGACCCGCACGCGGCGGCCACCTCGGTGGTCGCCGAGGGGCTGCTCGCCCGGCTCGGCGTCCCGCTGGACGCCGGGATCGCGGAGTGTCTCTACGTCGCCCTGAGCACCGACACCGGCTCGTTCCGGTTCGAGGCGACCACCCCGGCGGTGCACCAGCTGGCGGCCCGCCTGCTGGCGACCGGCATCCGGCCCGGTGACATCTCCCGCCGGGTCTTCGACACCCGGCCGTTCGGCGCCGTCCGCCTCTTCGGCGAGGTGCTCGGCCGGGCCCGTCTGGAACCCGCCGGGGCCGCCGGGCACGGTCTGGTGTGGACGTACGCGACCCAGGACGACCTGGGCCGTCACGACCAGCGCCCGTACGTGCTGGAGGCGCTGATCGACTCGGTCCGGTGCACCGCCGAGGCCGACGTGAGCTGCGTGGTCAAGCAGACGCCGACCGGCGACTGGGCGGTGTCGATGCGCAGCAAGGGTGCGGTCGACGTCAGCCGGGTGGCGGTCGCGCTGGGCGGCGGTGGGCACCGCTTCGCCGCCGGCTTCACCGGTTCGGGGACGGTCGACGAGGTCGTCGACCGGATCCGCGCGGAGCTCGACGGCGCGCTGACCGGCCCCGGCCGGCTCTGATCGGAAGGGCCCGGCACTCCGAAGATCAGGGAGAGCTCGGGGAGTGTCCGTCTTCCCGGTTGCGGCGAGTACGGGGAGAATCGCGGGATGGAACAGCCCCACGACCTCACCGTCGAGGCGCCCCGCGCCTGGGACCGTCCCGCCGTCACCGTGCCGGTTCTCGTCTGCCTCTCGCTGGTCGGCGGCCGGTTCCCGTCCTTCTCGACCGAGGCCAATCTCTGGACCCTCGGCACCGGCGGGGTGCTGATCTGGTTGGGCCTGAGCAACCGGGTGCCCCGGCGGCCCGCGCCACGCCGGCTGGGCACCCCGGCGGCCTGGTGGGCCCTGCCGGTGGTGGTCTTCGGGGTCTTCGAGGGCACCACGTTCGTGCTCGCGGCGGGGGACGACTTTCCCACCTTCTCGCGGCTGGCCGATCCGCTGCTGGAGGACCAGCTGGTCCGCTCGGCGGTCTGGCTGGGCTGGCTGTCGGCGTTCTGGGGGCTGGTGCGGCGATGATGCGGATGCTGGCCATCGGGGGCTTCCTGGTTTCCCTGGTGCTCTTCGCCGCCGTCGAGTGGGCGGCCCGCCGCGAGGGCTCGCGGATCCCCACGATCGGCGAGGTCTGCGCCTACGTGATGCGCTACGAGGTGGGCCCGGTGCCGGTCGGCCGGATCGGCCTGTTCGGCTTCTGGTGGTGGCTGGGCTGGCACTTCCTGGCCCGCTGACCGCGCCACCGCATCCCGTCGGGGACCCGTGACGCGCGCCGGCTCCGGACGAACGTGAGTCCAAATCGCGGGAACACCGGGCAGCATGTGGAACTGAACGATAGCTTGGGAATCGGCCGGCGTCGTGTGGCGGCGCTGGCCGTGGGCGGTGTCGCCGCACCCGGTGGCGCCTCCCTCCAGGGTCGGACCGACCCGGGCTCTCGCTGCCCACAGCCGCTCCGGTGACCCCGGACCGCTGCCGGGCGCGCAGCACGACCGCCCGTGAGGGCTGCCGCCGGTCGGCGGCCCACGCCCTGGAAGGGGACCACCATGCCGAGCAAGCCCAAGCCGCAGACCACCGACGAGGCCCGCGAGCAGATGCGCCGCGCGCTGCAGACCTCCATGGACACCCGTCAGTGACCGACGCCGACCGGCGGTGACGCCGCCGGCGTCCCGCGCCGACAGCGTCACCGCCCATCCGGCTCCGGTCGCGGCCGTCCGCCGCCCCCGGCCCGCGAGCGGCTTCCCGCCCGGCCCAACGGTAGGTCGGACAACTGCGCCGGTGCGCCCGCCGCCCGTCGGCCCCGGAATCGCGCAGCTCGGCCGTCACGGTCCCCGCGTGCGCCGGATCCCCGTCGTCGGCAGCGCGGGCGCCGGTAGGAGCACCCTGTCCCGCGAGGTCGCCCGCCGGCTCGGCCTTCCACTGATCCACCAGGACCGGCAGTGCCGGCAGCCCGGCTCGCTTCCACAGATTCACCAGAACCGGCAGTACCGGCAACCCGGCTGGGTGGCCCAGGGCGACGCCCGCTGGCGGGCCACGGTCGCCGAACCCGCCGACCGGCCGGCGTAGGTGCTGGACGGCGACCACGAGGCACGCCCGGACTCCGACTGCCCCGTGCCGACCCGCTCGTCTTTCGCGACCTCGGCCGGCTGCTCTGCCTCGGCCGGCTGCTCTGCCGCCGCCGGGCGCACCGCGCCACGGGCCGTCCCGACCGCCCGCAGGCTGGCCGGAGACGACCGACGTCGAGTTCCTCCGGTACGTGTGGCGCTGTCCCCGCCGGTCCCGTCCGCAGCTGCTCACCGCGATCGCCACACACTCGCCGGCGCTCCCGGCTCCGCACCCGCGCCGAGGCGCGCCCGCTGGCTCGACCCCCTACCCCCGGCCTGAGCGTCCGCGTCTCCGGCTTGGTCGTCCAGTCTCCCGGCCCGAGTGTCCGCGTCTCCGGCCCGGCGTCAGTCGCAGAGCTGTGCGCGCAGCGTGTCGTGGGCCCACTGCTGCCAGCGTTCCGGCGTCCATCCCCGGTCGCGGACGAAGAGGAGATACAGCTCGGGACTCAGCAGCCCGAAGAGCACGTCGGCGGCGTCCTCGACGGAGAGCCGCGCCCGGGCTCCGGGTTTGGCCAGGAGGCTGCGCGCCGCGGCGGTCTGGACCTCGAGGCGCGGATCGCTGTCCTGCTGCCACAGGCCGGCCAGGCTCGGGTCCTGCCCGCCGGCGGCACGCAGGACGTCCATGATCGGCGCGACCCGCTGGAGCACCTCGCAGGTGCCGCGCACGTGCGCCCGTAGCTGCGCCTCTGCGGTGTCGGCCGCGACGGCGTCGAGGAACCAGGCTCGCTGCAACGTGGGAACCGGTTCGTCGTCGCCGGCGATGGTGACGTCGACCAGTTCCTTGAGCAGCGAGGGCTTGTTGCCGAAGGCGAAGTAGATGGTCTGCACGGAGACGCCGGCGCGCTCGGCGACGCCCTGCAGGGTCGTCGCCCCGTAACCCTGGTCGACGAACAGTTCGTACGCGGCCTGGAGGATCCGTCGCCGGGTCTGCCGCGACCGCTCGCCCTTCTTGCCGGCGCTCTTGACCAGTTGCATGGCCTTACTGTAACACTAGAGTCGCACTCTAAAAACCAGCTCTAGAGGAAGGCTCAAGGGTATGACTCTCATCCGGACGACCAGGTTCACGGCCGAGCCGGCCGACGCCGACACCGTGCTGGCGCGGCGCGCGAAGCTCCTCGAGGCGATCCGGGCGGCGTACGACGGCCCGACCGAGACCCGACTGGTCCGCGTCGACGAGCGGACCTGGGTGGACATGTGGCGGTGGGACTCGCCCGAGACCCTGCGGGCGGCGCTCGCGGGCGCCCCGGGCCTGCCGGAGGCCGCCGCGGCGTTCGCCGTCGCCCGCGACGTCACCGCCGAGCAGGGCGACCTGGTCGACGAGGACGTCTGGGCCCGATGACGTCCTCCAGCCACCTGGCCGTCGAAGCCTCGGGCCTGGTGAAGACCTTCGGCGCGACGCGGGCCGTCGACGGCATCGACCTGAGCATCCCCGCCGGCTCGGTGTACGGGTTCCTCGGTCCCAACGGCGCCGGCAAGACGACCACCATCCGCATGCTGGCCACGCTGCTGCGCCCCGACGCGGGCACCGCATCGGTGTTCGGCCACGACGTGGTCCGCGACGCCGTCGCGGTACGCGACCGGATCGGCCTGACCGGCCAGTACGCCTCGCTCGACGAGGGCCTCACCGCCCGCGAGAACCTCGTCCTGCTCGGCCGGCTGCACGGCCACCGCCCGGGGGACGCCGCGAGCCGGGCCGAGGAACTGCTGGCCGCGTTCGCCCTGGCCGGGGCGGCCGACCGGCTGGTCAGGACGTACTCCGGCGGCATGCGGCGCTGGCTGGACATCGCCGCCGGCCTCGTCGTGACGCCCGACCTGCTGTTCCTGGACGAACCCACCACCGGGCTCGACCCGCGCAGCCGCAGCGACGTGTGGGGCGTCGTGCGGGCGCTCGTCGCCGAGGGCACCACGGTCCTGCTGACCACCCAGTACCTCGACGAGGCGGACCAGTTGGCCGACCGCATCGCCGTCATCGACCACGGCGCCGTCGTCGCCGAGGGCGCCAGCAGCGAACTCAAGGCGTCGGTCGGCGGCGGGACGCTGCACGTGCGGCTGGCCGACCCGGACGACCGGGTCACCGCCGACCGGCTGCTGACCGAGGCGCTCGGCGGGCCCGTGACGCCGGCCCCCGATCTCGCGGCCCTGACCGTCCAGGTGCCGACGGACACCGGTGCGGCGCTACGCGCGCTGACCGAGCTGGCACGGGCCCGGATCACGGTGACCGAGTTCGGTCTCGGGCAGCCGAGCCTGGACGAGGTGTTCCTGGCGCTGACGGGCCACCCGAGCACCGTGGACGCGGCCGCGAGGGGGAAGACCGGATGACCGCGCCCGTCGCCGTCGCCGCCGCCCGGCCGTCGCCCGGGGCGCTCGCCAGGCGTCCACGTCCTGCCCGGGCGGGCACGCTGAGCACCTGCCTGACGTTCGGCCGACGGGCCCTGCTGAAGATCAGGCGTACCCCTGTCCAACTCTTCGACGTCGCCGTCCATCCGGTGGTGTTCACCGTGATGTTCACGTACCTGTTCGGCGGCGCGGTCGGCGGCTCGACCGGCAGGTACGTCGGCTACCTGGTCCCGGGGATCCTCGTCATGACGCTCCTGGTGACCACCGCCACCACCGGTGCCGCTCTGAGCGTCGACGTCGCCAGCGGCGTCTACGACCGGTTCCGCACGCTCTCGATCCGGCCCGTCGCCCCGCTCGTCGGGGCCCTCCTCGGCGACGTGGTGCGCTACCTGCTCGCCTCGGCGGTGGTCGTGGGGCTCGGCCTCGCGCTCGGTTTCCGCCCGGGCGGCGGCGTCGTCGGTGTGGCCGCCGCCGTGCTGCTCGTCGTGGCCTTCAGCGTGAGCCTGTCCTGGGTGTGGACGGCGCTGGCGTTGCTCATGCGCTCGCCGGGTGCCGTGCTCGGGGTGACCCAGGCCGTGCTGTATCCGCTCTCCTTCTTCAGCAACGTCTTCATCACCCCGGCGACCCTGCCCGGGCCGCTGCGCGCCTTCGTCGACGTCAACCCGGTCACCCACCTGGTGACCGCCGCCCGGGAACTCATGGCCGGGGCCCTGCCCGGCCGGCAGATCGGCTGGATCCTCGTCGCCTGCGTCGCCCTGACGGCGGTCTTCGCGCCACTGTCGGTACGCCTGCTCCGCACCAGATGATCCGCGCGGGCGAGAACGCCGCACGGTCTGCGGCGTTCTCTCCCGCGCGCCAACCCGAACCGGAAGGCCGTCGATGACCGACCCGAAGAAGACCGACGAGTGTCTCGCGACCGGGGCGACGATCCCCGTGACCCCGATCGGGCGGGTTCACAACGGGCGGGTGGACCCGGGCGAGTCGGACCACTGGGGCGACGTGGTGAGCACCATCGTGGTCGAGCCGCGCTTCGGGGAGGCATGTCTCACCGGGCTCGCCGACTTCTCCCACGTGGAGGTGGTCTTCTTCTTCGACCGCCTCGCCGAACGGGAGGACTACCGGCCGCTGTCGCGGCCTCGCGGCCGGGTCGACCTGCCCGAGGTCGGGGTGTTCGCCGACCGCGGTCCGCGACGGCCCAACCGGATCGGCTGCACCGTCTGCGAAGTCGTCTCGGCAGGCGGCCGAAAGCTGCGGGTACGGGGACTGGACGCGGTCGACGGCACGCCGGTCCTCGACGTCAAGCCGGTGATGCGGCAGTTCCTCCCGGAAGGTGTCCGGCAACCGGAGTGGGTCGACCGCCTGATGGCGGAGTACTTCGGCGGCCAGCCCGAGCCGCCGACGGGCACCGAAACCCCGGGGCACGCCGGGACGGTGCTGCGCTAGGGTGCGGGCATGAGGCCGTTCCAGGGCGTTCTGCCCCCGCCGCGCTCCTGACCGGAGCGCCCCACCACCGGTCGCGTCCCCGCGTGCGGCGACTGCGGCCGGTCCTCCGCACGGCGGCCCGCCTGACCGGGGCCGCAGAACCCAGGTGGTAACGCCTGCCTCTTCTTCGTCGTGCGTGCGCTCCGACAGACGTCGTCCCCTGTCAGCGTCTCGATCCGCCCTGGAGCGCACCTGTGTCCCGAACGTCTCTGTCTGGCCCCTCCGCGTCCCCGTCCATTCCGCACCCGCGCCGCGGCCCGGCCGGCGTACGCCGAGGGCTGCTGTACGTCACCGGCGCCGCCGTGCTCTGGGGCACCACCGGCGTCGCCGTGCAGCTCGTCCGCGAGTCCACCACGCTCACCCCGACGGCCATCGGGTTCCACCGTCTCGCCATCGGCGCGCTGGTGCTGGTCGCCCTGCTCGCGCGCCGCCTCGGGCCGGTGCTCGCGGCGCTGCGGTCGGAACCGGTCGCCCTCGTCGGCGTCGGGATCGGGCTCGGGGGCTACCAGGCGTTGTACTTCCTCGCCGTCGCGTCGGGCGGCGTCGGGGTGGCCACCGTGGTCAGCCTGGGGCTCGCCCCGGTCCTCATCTTCGGCTGGGAGTCGCTGCGCGCGCGGCGGCTGCCCGGGCGGACGATGCTGGGTGCCCTGGTGGCGGGCGTCCTCGGCCTCGTGCTGATCACGGTGTCGGTCGGGGAGCCGGGCACGACCGCGCCGCGGCCGCTGCTCGGGCTGCTCGCGGCGTTCGGCTCGGGGGTGGGCTACGCCGCCAGCACGGTGCTGAGCCGGCACGCCGCACAGCGCGTCGCGCCGATGACGCTCACCACCGTGTCGGCGGCGGTCGGCGCGTTGGCGCTGGCCCCGATCGCGCTGGCCGAGGGGATCGGCGTCCCGGCCCGGCTCGCGCCGATCGGCCTGCTGCTCCACCTCGGGGTGGTCACCACGGCGGTGGCGTACGCCCTGTTCTACGCCGGGTTGCGCAGCATCACCGGCAGCGCCGCCGCGCTGGCCACCCTGGCGGAGCCGCTCACCGCCGTGCTGCTCGCGGGCTGGATCGTGGGTGAGTCGCTGCCCGTGCCGGTGCTCGTCGGGGGAGTGCTCCTGCTCGGTGCGGTGACCGTCGTCCACCTCTCTCCTGGTAAGTAACCATGCCGCTTGCGATCCTTACCTGGCCGTGCCAGGATCGGCGGCGATGAGCCAATCCGTCGCCTTTGAAACCCGCGCCGTCGCGCCCCGCCGGATCGCCGCGCTGGCCTTGCCGGCGTTGGTGGTGCTGGCCGCCGAACCGATCTACGTGCTCGTGGACACGGCGGTGGTGGGGCACCTCGGCCGGGTGCCGCTGGCCGCCCTCGCCGTCGGCGGCACGGTGCTGACGCTCATCGCCTGGCTCGGCACGGTGGTCGCGTACGGCACCACGGGGCGGTCGGCCCGACGGTTCGGGGCGGGCGACCGGGCGTCCGCCGTCGCCGAGGGCGTGCAGGCGTCCTGGTTGGCCCTCGGGGTGGGGATGCTGGTCGCGCTCGGCATGCAGATCGGCGGCGGGGCGTTGGCGCGTACCCTCGCCGGAGGCCCCGGCGAGGTGGCCGACGCCGCCGCGCAGTGGCTGCGGGTCGCGGCGCTCGGCGCGCCCGGGCTCCTGCTCGCCGCCGCCGGCAACGGCTGGCTGCGCGGCGTGCAGGACATGCGCCGCCCGCTGATGTTCGTGCTCGGCCCGAACGTGCTCTCCGCCGTGCTCTGCCCGGTGCTGGTCTACCCGGCCGGGCTCGGACTGGTCGGCTCCGCCGTGGCCAACGTGATCGCGCAGAGCATCGGCGGGGTGCTCTTCGCCGGGGCGCTGGTCGCCGAACGGGTCTCGCTGCGCCCCCGCCCGAGGCTGATCGGGCAGCAGTTGGCGCTCAGCCGGGACCTGCTGATCCGGGGCGTCGCGTTCCAGGCCAGCTTCCTCTCCGCCACCGCCGTCGCCGCCCGCTTCGGGGCCGCCGCCGTCGGCGCGCACCAGATCGCCCTGCAACTGTGGTTCTTCACCGCCCTGGTGCTCGACGCGCTCGCCATCGCCGCCCAGTCCCTGATCGGCGCCGCCCTCGGGGCCGGCGAGGACGCCGCGGCCCGGCACCTGGCCCGCCGGATCGCGCTGCTCGGCGGCGCCTGCGGCGTGGCGTTCGCCGTGCTCGTCGCCGCCGGCGCCGGCGTGGTCCCCGGCTGGTTCAGCTCCGATCCGCAGGTACGCGAGCAGGCCATGCTCGCCTGGCCGTGGTTCGTGGCGATGCTGCCGCTGGCCGGTGTCGTGTTCGCCCTCGACGGCGTGCTGATCGGCGCGGGCGACGTCCGCTACCTGCGCAACCTCACCCTCCTGGCCGCGCTCGGCGGCTTCCTGCCCGCCATCTGGCTGGCGTACGGGCTCGACCTCGGCCTCGGCGGCATCTGGGCGGGCCTCACGCTCTTCGTGGTGCTCCGGCTGGTGGCCCTGCTGCTGCGGCTGCGCTCCGGGGCCTGGGCCGTGGTCGGCGCGGTGCGCTGAGCCTCAGCACCTCGAGGTGGACGCCATCGGGGCGGCCAGGTCGAAGAAGTCGCCCGGATCACCGCCCGGCACGCGAGGGCCGTGCAGGTCCGGCAGCCACTGCATCACGTTCACCCAGCCGTCGCGCAGCCAGGCGCAGTCGGCGTTCCAGGTGACGGCTTTCGCGGACGCCAACCAGAGCCCTCGGGACGACGCCGGAACGTCATTCGGGTGCGGCACCTGCCAGACCACCCGGTCCCGGACCGCCACCAGGCCGGCGCCGGCCGGCGCCCGGCGCATCACGTCGAACGGGTACGCCCAGACGAACTCGGTGGTCACCTCCAGCAGGCGGACTCCGGCCACCGTCCTGGCGCGGTGGCTGATCCGTCCCTGCGCGCGGATGTCGTACTCCCAGTCCGCCTGGGATCCGATCCTCGTGGCGACGTGCAGGAAACGCGAGTTGTCGAAGTGCGGCCGCATCTCCGCGCGGGAGTCTGGCGCCAGCAGGCCGAGGAAGGGTTCGGTGTCGCCGACCAGCATCGCGGTCTCCAGCCGGCTCTCGATGAGCGCCTTCCGTACCGAGTCGAGCGCGGCGCGTACCTGGACCTTGTCGAACGGACCCTGGGCGGTGGCCGCAGGCAGGACGATCGCCTTCTCCCGGAGGGCGAAGGACGCCGCCGGGGTGCCGGCGAAGAGATCGCGTGGGGTGCCGACGGCGCTGATCGGCTCGGGCGTCGCGCTCGCGCTCGGTGCGACGGTCGCCGTGCGACGCCAGTCGGCCACCTGAACGACCATCCACCCGGCCGCGACGATCATCAGCAGCGCCAGTGCGAACGCGAAACCGACCGTCAGCGGGCCGTTGTGCCGGGCCTGGAAGAAGCGCACCCGGTCCAGCCCGGTCGGCTGGTGTTCCGGCCCCGGCGACCGCATCCAGTCGGGCAGCCGCACCGGCTCGGCCTCGGCGAACAGGACCTCTCGCCGCCCCTCGGCCGCACTGGCGGGAGGCTGCTGGTCGGCGGCCGGCGGCCCGTCGGCGGCGGAGGGGCGTTCGGCCGGCGGCGCCTGATCGGCGGTCCCGGGAGTGCCGGCGTGCGGGTCGGTGTGCATCGGGTCCGCCTCAGAGCGTGTCGCGCAGGGTCAGGTAGAGCCAGTAGAAGAGCCCGGCGACCAGGGCGAACGTCGCCGTCGCGGTGACGAGGAACACGACCACCGAGATCATCGGGCGGGACTCGGTCAGCCTGTCGCGGTCCCGCCACCGCCACAGCGACCGCCGGGCCGCACGCAGCACGGGCAGCCGCTCGACGAGGTCGGTGACGCGACGGCCGAGGGTCCGTCGCGGTGGTGTGGGGTTACGCATCCAGTCCGGAAGGTCGACCCGGGCGTGGTGGTCGTGCGCGCGTCGTGTGTCGGGCGTCATGAGTGCTCCGGTCCGGGTCAGCAGGTGTCTGCGACGTCCAGCGAACGATCGGGGTCGAACACCGCGTCCGGGTCCTCCGTGTCGACCGGAAGGCCGTAGCTCGGGGCGCCGAGATCCAGCAGACCCTTGTCGAACTTCGCGCAGTCCATGTTCGAGGCGTACGAGTCCGCCTCCCAGAGCCAGAGCCCGACGCCCGCCTTCGCGACGTCGTCGGGATGCGGCACGTGCCAGACGACGGTGTCGTGGACGACCACCACACCGGCGCCCGGAGTGGGGTCGAGGGTGCGGAACGCGTACGCCCAGACGAAGTTGGTGGTGATCTCCAGCACCCGGATGCCGTCGCTGTCCCGGGTCGCCCGGTAGGTGACCCGTCCCTTGACCCGGGGCTGGTCGGCGGTCAGCCGGGCACCCGGGGCCAGCCGGGTCGCGTACGTGGCGAAGGAGTCGTCACGGAAGTCGGCTCGCATGCTCGAGCGGGTCGCGGGAGCGAACATCCGCACGAACCGGTCCAGCTCCCCGCCGGCCAGGAACTTCCGGTCCAGCCGGGCGAGCAGCATCGCCGCGCGGACGTCCGCGAGGGCCGCCGCCACCTCGGTGGCGCTGAACGCACCTGTCCGCCGGGCGGGCGGCAGCGTGATCCCGGCCGCCCCCTTGGCGAAGGCCGCCGCCGGGGTGCCCGCGAAGTTGTCGGCGGGCGATGCGGGCGTCGCGGGCGTCGTGTCGCTCGTCGCGGAGACGCCCGGCGGCGGGCTGGTCGTCGGGTAGCCGCGCGGCGTCTCCCCGGCCCGTCGCCACAGGTCGAACCACCCCACGCCGAGCAGGAGTACGAGGACCAGTCCGCCCCCGACCACGGCGGTGACCGCCCGGGTGTGCTCCTCCCAGAACAGGCGGAGCCGTTCCAGGGCGCCGACCGGATGCTCCTCGGCCGGCTGGCGCAGCCACTCCGGAACCTGCCCCGGCTCGTGGCCGGACGCCGGGGGAGCCGGCCGGCTCGGCGGGGACGGCTCGTCCACCGGTGGGGGACTGGTCATCGGCATGTCCTTGGTGAACGGTCCGTCGAGGGCGCATGATCTTCGCACCCGGGCCGCCCGGAACGTGATCCCGTACGCCCCCGCCGCCGTGATCCCGCCCGAGTGGCTGACGGCACATCGGCCGACCATCGGAGGCGGCCTCCGCCGCCGCGCGGAGCGGCGAGCGGCTCCGGTGCCGCTGCGGACGTACGGCGGCGGCGGGGCGTCCGGCCCGGTCTGGCAGGCTTGGGTGTCGTGAGCACAGACGGTCTGATCGTGGTCGACAAGCCCGGCGGCATGACGTCGCACGACGTGGTGGCGCGCATCCGCCGGTTGGCGCGCACCCGCCGGGTGGGGCACGGCGGCACCCTCGACCCGATGGCCACCGGCGTCCTGGTGATCGGGGTCGGCCGGGCCACCCGCCTGCTCACCTACGTGATCGGCGCGCACAAGAGCTACACGGCCACCGTCCGGCTCGGCCAGGCCACCGTCACCGACGACGCCGAGGGCGACGTGATCGCCACCACCCCGGCCGGCCAGGTCACCGACGAGGCGGTCCGGGCGGCCCTGGCCGCGCAGACCGGGGAGATCGACCAGGTGCCGAGCGCGGTCAGCGCCATCAAGGTCGACGGGCAGCGGGCGTACAAGCGGGTGCGCGAGGGGGAGAGCGTCGAGCTGCCCGCCCGCCGGGTCACCGTGTCCCGGCTGGAGCTGCTGGCGGTACGCCGCGACGCGTCCGACGTCGTCGACGTGGACATCGACGTGACCTGCTCCTCCGGCACGTACATCCGGGCGATCGCCCGGGACGCGGGCCTGGCGCTCGGGGTGGGCGGGCACCTGACGGCGCTGCGCCGTACCGCCATCGGGAACTTCGCCCTCGCGGAGGCCGCCACCCTCGACCAGCTGGAGCAGCGCGCCCCCGAGGTGGTGAACCTGCCGCTGGCGGCGGCGGCCGACCGGTTCTTCCCGCGCCGCGACGCCGGCGCCGACGAGGCGAAGGTGCTCTCCCACGGCGGTCCGCTCGACCCGGTGGGAATCGCCGGCCCCTACGCGGTCTTCGGCCCCGACGGCGGGCTGATCGCTATCGTCAGCGAGCGGGACGGCCGGGCCCGCGCGGAGATCGTGCTCGCCCCCGCCTGACGGGAGCGAGGGACGGCGGCCGGTGCGGGCCGCCGCGGAGGCAGGGGAGGAGCGGCATGCAGCGGTGGCGGGGGTACGACGCGGCGCCCGGCGGCTGGGGGCGGTCGGTCGTCACCATCGGCGTCTTCGACGGTGTGCACAAGGGACACCAGGCGACCATCGGGCACGCCGTGTCCCGGGCCCGCGAGCTGGGCGTGCAGTCGGTGGTGGTCACCTTCGACCCGCACCCGGCCGAGGTGGTGCGCCCCGGTTCGCACCCGGCGGTGCTCACCGAGACCGCCCGCAAGGCCGAGCTGATCGAGGCGCTCGGCGTGGACGTCCTCTGCGTGGTGCCGTTCACCCCGGAGTTCTCCCGGCTGCCCGCCGAGGCGTTCGTGCACGACATCCTGGTCGAGCACCTGCACGCCGCGCTGGTCGTGGTGGGCGACAACTTCCGCTTCGGGCACAAGGCCGCCGGCGACGTGGCGCTGCTGGAGCGGCTCGGGCGCACGTTCGGCTTCGCCGTGGAGGGCGCCCCGCTGGTCGCCGAGGCGGGCACGGTCTACTCCTCCACGTACATCCGCTCCTGCGTCGACGCGGGGGACGTGACGGCGGCGGCCGCCGCGCTCGGCCGCCCGCACCGGGTGGAGGGCGTGGTGGTGCGCGGTGACCAGCGCGG
Organism: Micromonospora sp. AMSO12t; assembly: GCF_008806585.1. NCBI lineage: Bacteria > Bacillati > Actinomycetota > Actinomycetes > Micromonosporales > Micromonosporaceae > Micromonospora > Micromonospora sp. AMSO12t. The sequence continues at coordinate 10,702 of NZ_WAAS01000073.1, read as the reverse complement.
CCGCGAGCTGGGCTTCCCCACCGCCAACCTGCTCTGCCACCGGTACGCGGCGGTGCCCGCCGACGGCGTCTACGCCGCCCGGCTGGTGCGCCGGGGCCACGCCGAGCCCCTGGCGGCGGCGGTGTCGGTGGGCACCAACCCGACCTTCTCCGGCCGGGAGCGGCGGGTGGAGGCGTACGTGCTCGACTTCACCGGCGACCTCTACGGCGAGCGGCTGGCGCTGGACTTCGTGGCGCACCTGCGCGGGCAGATCCGCTACGACGCGATCGAGCCGTTGATCGCCCAGATGAACCAGGACGTCGAGCGGACCCGGCGCGTGCTCGGCTGACCGCGTCGCGGCCCTTGACAGGCCGCCGCCCGGCAGGGCTGGTAGTCTGGCGGGGACGTCGGCTGACCGACGTGGGGCCTCGCGTGCCTGCACGACGCCGCGGGTGCGAGGTACCGGTCCGTTTCCGGTCCACTGACCGATCCGACGGACATCATCGAACAACCCACGAAACAGGGAGAACATGGCGCTCGACCAGGAAGCCAAGGCCAAGATCCGCGCGGAGTACGCGACCGCCGACGGCGACACCGGTTCGCCGGAGGTGCAGGTCGCGGTCCTCACCAAGCGGATCGCCGAGCTGACGGAGCACCTGAAGGTGCACAAGCACGACCACCACAGCCGCCGTGGGCTGCTGCTGCTGGTCGGCCGCCGCCGTCGGCTGCTCAACTACGTCCAGAAGAAGGACATCAACCGCTACCGGTCGCTCATCGAGCGGCTCGGTCTGCGCCGGTGACGTGACGGGGGAGTGGCCCGACCGGGCCGCTCCCCCGCTTCGCCGCCACACGAAAACCGGGCCGCGCGACCACCTGAAAAGGGAGCCGGTCAGCGTACCGGTCTCCGGTAGTGGCCCCCGGACACCCCGGCCTCGCGCCGGCCATCCGGGCGCTTCGATCGAAGACCGGCCGTCTGAGCAGCTCCCCGCGTCGTGGGCCCCCGATGCGAAGGAGCACGACAGCACCATGACCGAGACCAACCTCGGCACCGAATCCCGCACCGCCGTGATCGACAACGGGTCCTTCGGCACCCGTGAGATCACCTTCTCCACCGGCCGGCTGGCCCGTCAGGCCGCCGGCTCCGTCGTCGCCCAGCTCGGCGAGACGGTCGTCCTCTCCGCCACCACCGCCGGCAAGCAGCCGAAGGAGCAGTTCGACTTCTTCCCGCTGACCGTCGACGTCGAGGAGCGGATGTACGCCGCGGGCCGCATCCCCGGCTCGTTCTTCCGCCGCGAGGGCCGCCCCAGCGAGGACGCGATCCTCACCTGCCGGCTGATCGACCGGCCGCTGCGCCCGTCGTTCGTCAAGGGCCTGCGCAACGAGGTCCAGGTCGTCGAGACCATCCTCGCGCTCGACCCGCAGCACCCCTACGACGTCGTGGCGATCAACGCCGCCTCGATGTCGACCAAGCTCTCCGGCCTGCCGTTCTCCGGCCCGATCGGGGCGACCCGGGTCGCGCACATCGACGGCCAGTGGGTCGCCTTCCCGACCCTGGAGGAGCTGGCCCGGGCCACCTTCGACATGGTCGTGGCCGGCCGCTCGCTGCCGGACGGCGACGTCGCGATCATGATGGTCGAGGCCGAGGCGACGCCGCACGCCGTGACCCTGATCGCGGGCGGCGCGACCGCGCCGACCGAGGAGATCGTGGCCAGCGGCCTGGAAGCCGCGAAGCCGGCGATCCGTGAGCTGTGCCGCGCGCAGAGCGAGCTGGCCGAGGTGGCCGCCAAGCCCGTCGCCGAGTTCCCCGTGTTCCTGGACTACCAGGACGACGTCTACGAGGCGGTGGCCGACCTGGCCCGCGCCGAGGTCGCCGAGGCCCTCCAGATCGCCGGCAAGGCCGACCGCGAGGAGGCCCTCGACCGCATCAAGGCCAAGGTCGCCGAGGAGCTCGGCGGGCGCTTCGAGGGCCGCGAGAAGGAGCTCAGCGCCGCCTTCCGGTCGCTCACCAAGTCCGAGGTGCGCAACCGGGTGCTGCGCGAGCAGGTCCGCATCGACGGCCGCGGCCCGCGCGACATCCGCCCGCTGACCGCCGAGGTCGGCGTGCTGCCCCGGGTGCACGGCTCGGCGCTGTTCGAGCGTGGCGAGACCCAGATCCTGGGCGTCACCACGCTGAACATGCTGCGCATGGAGCAGATGGTGGACACCCTGTCCCCGGAGAACCGCAAGCGCTACATGCACAACTACAACTTCCCGCCGTACTCGACCGGTGAGACCGGCCGGGTCGGCTCGCCGAAGCGGCGCGAGATCGGCCACGGCGCGCTCGCCGAGCGGGCGCTGATCCCCGTGCTGCCGTCGCGCGAGGAGTTCCCGTACGCCATCCGGCAGGTCTCCGAGGCGCTCGGCTCCAACGGCTCCACCTCGATGGGCTCGGTCTGCGCCTCGACGCTGGGCCTGCTCTCCGCCGGTGTGCCGCTGAAGGCGCCGGTGGCCGGCATCGCCATGGGGCTCATCTCCGACGAGGTGGACGGCAAGACCGAGTACGTGACGCTGACCGACATCCTCGGCGCCGAGGACGCGTTCGGCGACATGGACTTCAAGGTCGCCGGCACGCCGGAGTTCGTCACCGCGCTCCAGCTCGACACCAAGCTCAACGGCATCCCGTCGGACGTGCTGGCCGCCGCGCTGCAGCAGGCGTACGAGGCCCGGCAGACCATCCTCGGCGTGATGCAGGCGGCGATCGAGGCCCCGGCCGAGATGTCGGAGTACGCCCCGCGGGTCACCACCGTCAAGATCCCGGTCGACAAGATCGGCATGGTGATCGGCCCGAAGGGGCAGACCATCAACGCGATCCAGGACGAGACCGGCGCCGAGATCTCCATCGAGGACGACGGCACGATCTACGTCGGCGCCACCAACGGCCCGTCGGCCCAGGCGGCGGTGGACCGGATCAACGGCATCGCCAACCCGACGCTGCCGAAGGCCGGGGAGCGCTTCCTCGGCACGGTGGTCAAGACCGCCGCGTTCGGCGCGTTCATCTCGCTGCTGCCGGGCCGCGACGGCCTGCTGCACATCTCCAAGGTGGGCGACGGCAAGCGGGTCGAGAAGGTCGAGGACTTCCTCAACGTCGGCGACCGGGTCGAGGTCGAGATCGCGGACATCGACGCCCGCGGCAAGATCTACCTGGACAAGGTCCGCCCGGAGGGCGCCGAGGCGCCGGCCGCCGGCGAGGCTGCTGGCGGCGAGCGTCCGGCCGGCCGGGACCGGGACGACCGGGCTCCGCGCGACCGGGGCGACCGTGAGCGCGGCGGCGACCGGGGCGGTCGTGGCCCGGGCGGCGGCGGCGAGCGCGGCGAGGGCGGCGGCGAGGGTGGCGAGGGCGGCGAGCGTCCGCGCCGCCGCACCCGGCGCAGCTGACGCACCGCACCATCGCATCACCCACCCCTCGTCGATCTGGGAGCAACACGTGAGTCGGGCCGTCAGCGCGCCGTTTCCGCCGGATCGACGGGGGGTGGCGTCCGCGCCGGGCCCCGCAGGGGCCGCGCACCGGGGCACCGGGACGGCCCGCTCCGGCGGCGCCTCCCGGGCGGTGACCCGCACCATCAGCGACGACCCGCTGGGCGGCACGGTACGCCGTACCGTGCTGCCCAGCGGGCTGCGCGTGCTCACCGAGGCGATCCCGGCGATGCGCAGCGTCTCGTTCGGCGTCTGGGTCGCGGTCGGCTCGCGCGACGAGACGGGCCCGCAGGCCGGCGCGGCGCACTTCCTGGAGCACCTGCTCTTCAAGGGCACCAACAAGCGCAGCGCGCTGGAGATCTCCGCGGAGATCGAGGCGGTGGGCGGCGAGACCAACGCCTTCACCACCAAGGAATACACCTGCTACTACGCCCGCGTGCTGGACGAGGACCTGCCGCTGGCCATCGACGTCATGTGCGACGCGGTCGCCGACTCGCTGCTCGAGCCGGCCGACGTGGAGACCGAGCGGGGCGTGATCCTCGAAGAGATCGCCATGCACGACGACGAGCCCGGCGACGAGGTGCACGACCTCTTCGCCCGTGCCGCCTACGGCGACCACCCGCTGGGTCGGCTGATCTCCGGCACCGAGGAGACCGTCACGCCGATGACCCGGCGGCAGATCCAGGGCTTCTACCGCCGCCACTACACCCCGCCGCGGATCGTCGTCGCCGCCGCCGGCAACCTCGACCACGCCACGGTGGTCAAGCTGGTCCGCCAGGCGCTGCGCGGCACCCCGCTGGACACCGACCCGGCGACGCCCGCGCCGCACCGGTCGGCCACCCCGGCCGTACGCACGAAGCCCGCCACCACGCTGGTGGAGCCGAAGGAGACCGAGCAGGCGCACGTCATCCTCGGCTGCCCCGGCATCGACCGGCTCGACGAGCGGCGCTTCGCGCTCGGCGTGCTCAACAACATCCTCGGCGGCGGCATGTCGAGCCGGCTGTTCCAGGAGATCCGCGAGCGGCGCGGCCTCGCCTACTCGGTCTACTCCTACGCCAGCCAGTACGCCGACAGCGGCCTCTTCGCCGTCTACGCCGGCTGCGCCCCGGGCAAGGTCGACGAGGTGCTGGAGCTGACCCGGACCGAACTGGCCCGGGTGGCCGCCGACGGCCTGACCGAGGCCGAGGTGGCCCGCGGCAAGGGGATGAGCAAGGGCTCGTTCGTGCTGGGGCTGGAGGACACGGGCTCGCGGATGAGCCGGCTGGCCAAGGGTGAGCTGCTCTACGGCCACCTGATGCCGGTCGACGAGCTGCTCGCCCGGGTCGACGCGGTCACCGTGGCGGACGTCAACACCCTGGCCGCCGAGCTGCTGAGCCGGCCGATGTCGCTGGCCGTGGTCGGCCCGTTCGGCGCGAACGACTTCGCCGCCGGCTGACCCGTCCCGCACTCCTGCCCGGTGCCCGGCCGCCCGGATGCGCACGTCCCGGCGGCTGACGGTCGGCCCGGAGGGCTGCGTCCCGGCCGCTGACGGTCCGCCCGGATGCGCGCGTCCCGATTGGGATAGGTTGTGCCCCGTGACTGACGAGCAGGAGAAGAGCCCGGACGAGCTGATCCGGGTCGGCGTGCTGGGCGCCCGGGGCCGGATGGGCGTCGAGGTGTGCCGGGCCGTGGACGCCGCCGCCGACATGGAGCTGGTGGCCATGGTCGACGAGGGCGACGGCCTGTTCGCCGCGTCCGACGCCGGGGCCGAGGTGGTCGTCGACTTCACCACCCCCGACGTCGTCATGGACCACCTGCACTGGTGCATCGACCAGGGCATCAACGCGGTGGTCGGCACCACCGGCTTCACCGAGCAGCGGCTGGAGCGGGTGCGTGGCTGGCTGGCCCACAAGCCCGGGGTGGGTGTGGTGATCGCCCCCAACTTCGGCATCGGCGCGGTGCTGATGATGCAGTTCGCCGCCCGCGCCGCCCGGCACTTCGAGTCGGTCGAGATCGTCGAGCAGCACCATCCCCGCAAGCTGGACGCCCCCAGCGGCACCGCCACGCACACCGCGCGGCTGGTCGCGGCCGCCCGCGCCGAGGCCGGGCTCGGACCGGTGCCGGACGCCACCAAGGACGAGGTCGCGGGCGCCCGGGGCGCCGACATCGACGGGGTACGCGTGCACGCCGTGCGCGCCACCGGCCTCGTCGCCCACCAGGAGGTGCTCTTCGGCACCGTGGGGGAGACGTTGACCATCCGGCACGACTCGTACGACCGGGTCTCGTTCATGCCCGGCGTGCTGCTGGCCGTCCGCGCGGTCCGCACCCGGCCCGGGCTGACCGTCGGCCTGGACGCCCTGCTCGACTGACGGGCAAACTCTTTGCGGCGCATCCGGACGATCCCTAGGATGCCCGGATGATCAATTCTGGACTCTCCGACCGGGCCGGGCGTCAGGTGACCCTGCGCCCGGTGGACGACGACAACTGGCGGGCGGTGGCCGACGTCGCCCCGCGCGACGACCAGCGCGGGTGGGTGGCGGCGCTGGCCGCCCGCTACCTGCTGCTGACCATGCGCTCCGACGTGTGGACCTCACTGGCGGTGTACGCGGACGAGACCGTCGTCGGGCACGTCATGTGGGGCGTCGACGACGACGGGTCCCGGTGGATCGGTGGCATGGTGGTCGACGCTGCCGAACAGGAGCGGGGCGTCGGGCGGGCGGCCGTGCGCACCCTGGCCGCGTGGCTGGGCGCCCAGGACGGCGGTCACCCCGTCCGGCTCTCCTACCACCCCGACAACACCCAGGCCGCCCGCCTCTACACGAGCCTCGGCTTCGTGCCCACCGGGGCGATGGAGGACGAGGAACTGGTCGTCGAGCTCGTTGCGCCCGCCCAGGGCTCGCCCGGAGCCTGACCTGGTCAGCCTTCCTGGATCACCGACAGGATGTTGCCGGCCGGGTCGGTGAACCACGCGATCGTCGGCCCGTTGCCGCGCATGACGCCCTTGTCGTCCTGGGGCATCCCGGGGTAGTGCGCGAACCGCACCCCGCGCGCGGTCAGCTCGTCGACGGCCCGGTCGACGTCGTCGACGGGGAAGTTGAGCACCGTGTGGGCCGCGGGGGTGTGGTCCGCCTTCGGGTAGACCATCACGTCCCGGCCCCCGGCGAGGTGCAACGTCAGCAGGCCGCCCATGGCGTCGTCGCGCGACACCCGCAGGCCGAGCGTGTCGGCGTAGAACCGTTCGGCCCGGCCGGGGTCGTCCACCGAGAAACTGCTCCACGCCATCGTGTCCGCGAACATGTCGATGCCTCCCTCTCGTGGACGCCGCCACCGCGACCATGGGGTCACGGTAGGCGACACCCCCGACAGTGTCCGGCGGATCGCCGGCACCGGCGGGCCGGAAAGCGCGGCCCGGTGCGATCCGGGTCGTGACCGTCGGGCCAGGTCAGTCCCCGGGCGTCGCCGGTGTCGGTGACGACGCACCCGGCGTCAGATCCGGGAGCGTCGCCTCGGTGGGCGTCGCGTCCGCCGGATCCGCGTCCCCCGGCACCGCCACGTGCAGCCGCACCTGCGGGACGAGCATGTCCTCCACGTCCAGCGCGCGGGCCGCGCCGTCGGGCTCCCAGCCGGTGCTGGTGAGGAACTTCCGGGTCGCCGCGTCGCCGTCGAAGGCCCAGGCCAGCGCGCGGGTGAACCCGTCGGCACGCCACAGGTCGACGGTCGCGGCGAGCAGCCGGCTGCCGTGCCCCCGCCGGCCCCAGCGCGGCTCCACCAGCAGGTCCGTCACCGCGGCGACGTCCGGCCCGAGGACCTCCGCCGGCTCACCCGGGGCGAGCGCCTCGGCGTCGGCCGGACCGGAGGCGGCGAACCCCACCAGATAGGATTGCTCGGCCTGTTCGACGGCGACCAGCACCCGATGGGCGCCGGAGGGCGGCTCCTGCACGGCCGCGCTCCACCGCCTGGCGAGCCACGCCTCGTCCAGGTTGTCGAGCACGTGCCGGGGCAGGATCCGGCGATAGGCGACCCGCCAGGTCGCGAGTTGGATGCGTGCGATCTCGCCGGCGTCTTCCGGACGCGCCGGGCGGACGTACCCGAGAGCCATGGGACCGAAGCCTACGCAGGGCGAGGGAGGCGATGGTGGCGCAGGGTCCCCCACGGACCGTCCGGCAGGTCGTCGGCGTCGTCACGCTCGCCGTCGCGGTGACCGCCTTCCTGTCCGTCGCGGCCGTCCGGCACGGCTTCTTCGACCTCAAGGTCTACTACGGCGCGCTGACCTGGTGGGTGCACGACGGCGGGGAGATCTACGACTTCCTCAAGCCCGGCACCCAGTACGGCTTCACGTACCCGCCCTTCGCCGCCCTGGTCATGCTGCCGATGGCGTACCTGCCGTGGTGGGCGGCGATCGCGGTGAGCGTGGCCGCCAGCGTGGTGGTCACCGCCGTGCTGTTCTGGTGGCTGATCGACCCGGTCTCCCGCCGCTCCGGCTGGACCCGCTGGTTCGCCCTCGCCGTGGCGCTCTGCCTGGCCGCCGCGTACGAGCCGATGCGCGAGACAATCAACTTCGGCCAGGTCAACATGCTGCTGCTCTTCCTGGTCGCGATCGACCTGCTCCGGCTGCTGCCGGCCGGCAACCGCTGGGCGGGCGTGGGCATCGGCCTGGCCACCGCGATCAAGCTGACCCCGGGCATCTTCATCGTCTACCTGCTGGTCACCCGCCGCTGGCGCGCCGCGGTCACCTCGATGGCCACCGCGGCCAGTGTGACGCTGCTGGCCGCCGCGCTCTTTCCCGACGCCTCGCGGGAGTTCTGGACGGAGGCGCTGTGGAACACCGGCCGGGTGGGTGAGCTGGCGTTCGTCTCCAACCAGTCGCTGCGCGGCGTGGTCGCCCGGCTCAACCCGGAACATCCGAGCACCCTGGCCTGGCTGGCGCTGGTGCTCGCCACGCTGGCGCTGTGGGCCTGGCGCTCCCGTGCCGCCGTGGCCGCCGGCGACGAGGCGACCGGCCTGGCGCTGACGGGCGCGGTGATGTGCCTGGTCAGCCCGGTCACCTGGGTGCACCACCTGGTCTGGCTGCTGCCCGCGCTGATCCTGCTGGTCGACAACGGGATGGCCGCGCCCGCCGGCAGCCGCCGGCGCCGCGTCCTGCTGGGCGCCGCGATCGTCGGGTACGGCTTCCTGATCAGCCGGATCGTCTGGGCCTGGGAGAAGGACTTCACCGGGCTCGACGGCTTCCTCGGCAGCAACACCTACGTCTGGATCAGTCTGGCGCTGCTGGCGTTCCTGCCGGTCCGGCGGGTGGGCGACACCGACCCGGTCGACCGGCCCCGGGAGAGGCCCGCCGGGTCAGCCGTCGAGGCGGCCGGCGTACCGCAGCTCGACCAGCCCGACCGGCGGGCGCCCGCCGGCCAGCGGCACCGGGTAGGTCGACCGCTCACCGTCCGGTGACAACCCGGCCCGCTCGTAGAACCGGCGGGCCCGGTGGTTGGCCTCCAGGACCCAGAGCCGGTAGTCCGACCAGCCCCGGGCGACCAGCCCGTCGCGCGCCGCGGCCAGCAGCGCCCGCGCCGTGCCGTCGCCCCAGCGGGTCGGCTCGACGTACATCGCCACGACCTCGCCGTGCGCGGCGTCGAGGTCGCCACGGTCCTGGTTGTTGCGGTACGGGCCGAACGTGGTGAACCCGGCCAGCCTCTCGTCGACCTCGGCGAGCAGGGTGGTGAACGGGTGTTCCGGGTCGGCGGTGCCGAGGTCCCGGCGGCGCTGCGCCCAGGCCGTGACGTTGAGCCGCCGGAGCACCTCCTCGGGCATGATCCCGGCGTAGCCGGCCTGCCAGCCGTGGATGTGCACCCGGGCGACCGCCTCGGCGTCGTCGGGCTCCTCGCGGCGGATCGTGAGCATGCGTCCGTTCTATGCCCCGGCGGGTGACGGGTCCAGCGTCCGCACCGGTGTCGTACCTGTGGATTAGGGTCCCGACGATGGCCGCACCGGAATCGCTCTCGCTCGCCCAGGCACGTCGGGTGGCGCTCGCCGCCCAGGGCTTCGCCGACCCCGCGCCCACGGGCGTGCCCACCCGCCGGCACCTGCGTCGGGTGCTCGACCGGGTCGGGCTGATCCAGATGGACTCGGTGAACGTGCTGCAACGGGCGCACTACCTGCCGCTCTACAGCCGGCTCGGGCCCTACCCGACCGCGTTGCTCGACGACGCCGCCTACCGCCGCCCGCGGGAGCTGTTCGAATACTGGGGCCACGAGGCGTCGCTGGTGCCCGTCGGGCTGCATCCGGCGCTGCGCTGGCGGATGGCCCGGGCCCGCTCGGAGTCCTGGGGCGGGATGCGGCGGATCGCCCAGGAGCAGCCCGACCTGGTCGCCTGGGTCCGCGACGAGGTGGCCGCCCGGGGGCCGCTCACGGCCGCCGAGATCGAGCACGACGCGCCCCGGGAGACCGGCAACTGGGGGTGGAACTGGTCGGCGGTCAAGCGGGCGCTGGAGTTCCTGTTCTGGGCGGGGGAGGTGACGGCCGCCGACCGCACCACGTCGTTCGCGCGCCGCTACGACCTGCCGGAGCGGGTGCTGCCGGCCGCCGTGCTCGACGCGCCGACGCCGACCGACGCGGAGGCCCACCGCGCGCTGGTGGGCATCGCCGCGCGGTCGCTCGGGGTGGCCGCGGAGCCGGAGCTGCGCGACTACTTCCGGCTGCCGGTGGCGGGGGCCCGGCAGGCCATCGCCGAACTGGTCGAGGCGGGCGAGTTGCTGCCGGTCGCCGTGCAGGGCTGGCGGCGGCCCGCCTGGCTGCACGCCGGGGCGCGGCTGCCCCGCTGGGTGCGCGGCAACACCCTGGTCAGCCCGTTCGACCCGGTGGTCTGGGAGCGGGCCCGCACCGAGCGGCTCTTCGACTTCAGCTACCGCATCGAGATCTACGTGCCGGCGCCGCAGCGGGTGCACGGCTACTACGTGCTGCCGTTCCTGCAGGGGGAGCGGTTCACCGCCCGGGTCGACCTGAAGGCCGACCGGAAGGCCCGTGTGCTGCTGGTGCCGGCCGCCTGGGGCGAGCCGGGCGTCGACCGGGGCGAGACCGCGCTGGCGCTGGCCGCCGAGCTGCACCGCCTCGCCGGCTGGCTGGGCCTGGACGCGGTGGCTCCGCCCGCCGCCGGCGACCTGGCCGCCCCGCTGGCCGCGGCGCTGGCGGGCGTGGCCGGTGTACGGTGAGCGACGTGACGAGCGTTGACGGACCGGCCTCCCCGCCGCATCCGCAGACGGGTGGGCTCGACGCCCCGCCCCAGGCGGGCCCGGCCGCACCG
>NZ_WAAS01000072.1:0-27777 GCF_008806585.1 Micromonospora sp. AMSO12t | reverse complement strand
CGCACCGGTCGGTGGAGCAGGTCGTGGGGATGTTGGCGGTGCACAAGGCGGGTGGGGTGTACCTGCCGTTGGATCCGTCGTATCCGGCGGAGCGGTTGGCGTTCATGCTGGCCGACGCGGCGGCCCCGGTGCTGCTCACCACCGCCGAGCTGCGGGCGCAACTGCCGCCGGTCGACGCCACGGTGGTGCTGCTCGACGAGCCGGACGCGTGGGCCGGCCAGCCGCCGACCGACCCGGAACCGCTCACCGACCCCGACAACGGCAGCGTCGTCATCTACACCTCCGGCTCCACCGGCCGCCCCAAGGGCTCGCTGCTGTCGCACCGGGCCCTGGTCAACCGCACCGGGCACGTCGGCGCGCGGGTCTACCGGCTGGACTCCGACGCCGTCGTGCTCCAGAAGACCGAGATCGGCTTCGACGTCTCCCCGGGCGAGGTCTACGCGGCCCTGTCGGCGGGCGCCCGGATCGTGGTGGCCCGCCCCGGCGGGCACCGCGACCCCGCGTACCTGTGCGAGCTGATGGCCCGCGAGGGCGTCACCACCGTCCACTTCGTGCCGTCGATGCTGCCGGCGCTGCTGGCCGAGGGGCTGGCCGGCTGCCGGTCGCTGCGGTCGGTGGCGGTGGGCGGCGAGGAGATCGGCGTCGACGTGGCGCGGGCGTTCCTGGCCGCGCTGCCCGGCTGCGAGCTGCACAACACGTACGGTCCGGCCGAGGCCACCGTCGACGTGAGCAGCTGGCAGTGCACCGCCGACGCCCTGGCCGGGCTGTCCCGGGTGCCGCTCGGCACCCCGCACCCGAACCTGCGGCTGTACGTCCTCGACGAGCGGCTCGACCCCGTGCCGGTCGGCGTGCCCGGCGAGCTGTGCATCGGCGGGACGGGGCTGGCCCGGGGCTACCTGGGCCGGCCGGGGCTGACCGCCGAGAGGTTCGTGCCGGACCCGTACGGCCCGCCCGGGTCGCGGCTGTACCGCACCGGGGACGCGGCGGCGTGGCGGCCCGACGGCACCGTCGACTTCCTGGGTCGGCTCGACTCGCAGGTGAAGCTGCACGGCGTACGCATCGAACTGGGGGAGATCGAGACGGCCCTGCGCGGCTGCCCCGGCGTGGCCGACGCCGTCGCCGCCGTACGCGAGCACGACGGCCGCCGCACCCTCGTCGGGTACGTGCTGCCGACCCCCGGCGACGCACCGACCCCGTCCGGGCTGCGGGAGTGGCTGCTCGCCGCGCTGCCCGAGGCGATGGTGCCGGCCGCCTACGTCACCCTCGACGCCATCCCCAAGGACCCGAACGGCAAGGTCGACCGGCGCCAGCTCCCGGCCCCCGAGGCCGGCGCGTACGCGACCGGGGACTACCAGGCCCCGACCGGCGACGTGGAGGAGGAGATCGCCGGGATCTGGGCGCGGGTGCTCGGCGTGGCCCGCGTCGGCGTCACCGACAGCTTCTTCGACCTCGGCGGCGACTCGATGCTCGCGGTCACCCTCGTCGGCACGCTGCGCGCCGCCGGGCACCCCACCAGCGTGCGGGACGTCTTCGCGCACCGGACCGTCCGCCGGCTGGCCGCCGCGCTGACCGACGCCGACACCGACGAGTTCCGCCCGGTCGCCCCGTACGCGCTGATCGGCGCCGCCGACCGGGCCAGGCTGCCCGGCGGCCTGGTCGACGCCTACCCGGCGTCGCGCACCCAGCTCGGCATGCTGGTGGAGTCGGCCGTCAGCGGCGACCGCGCGGTCTACCACAGCGTCCTGGCCCACCAGGTCCGCGACGGGCGGCCGTTCGACGCCGGGGCGCTGCGCGGCGCGGTCCGCGCCGTGGTGGCCCGGCACGAGATCCTGCGCACGTCGTTCGACCTGGTCGGCTACTCGGTGCCGATGCAGCTCGTGCACGCCCACGCCGAACCCGACGTGCGCGTCGAGGACGGCCGGGGCGTCCCGGCCGAGCGGCACGCCGCGCTCTTCGCGGAGTTCATCGCCGCCGAGCGGGGCCGCCCGTTCGACGTCGCCACCGCGCCGCTGCTGCGGGTCACCGCGCACGTGGACAGCGACGAGAGCTGGTGGTTCACCTTCACCATCTCCCACACCGTCACCGAGGGCTGGAGCAGCGCGCGGCTGGTCACCGAGGTGCTCGACCGCTACGCCGAGCTGGCCGACGGCCGCACCCCGGCGTCGGCCGACGTGCCGACCGTGCGCTACGCCGACTTCATCGCCGCCGAGATCGCCGCGCTGGAGTCGACCGCCGACCGGGAGCACTGGCGGTCGGTGTGGGACGGGCGTGCCCCGTTCACCCTGCCCGCCGGCTGGGGCGAGCCGGACGCGCCGGACGCCACGGTGGACGCCACGGTCGACTTCGCCGACCTGGACGAGGCGCTGCGCGCCCTGGCCCGCGACACCGACGTGTCGGTGAAGGCGGTGCTGCACGCCGCGCACCTGAAGGTGCTCAGCCAGCTCACCGGCGAGCCGGGCTTCCACGCCGGCCTCGTCTGCGACGCCCGGCCCGAGGTGCTCGGCGCCGACGAGGTGCACGGCATGTACCTCAACACCGTGCCGTTCCCGTACGACCGGTCCGCCCGCACCTGGCGCGACCTCGTCGCCGCGGTGTTCGACCGGGAGGTCGCGCTCTGGCCGCACCGGCGGTTCCCGCTGGCCGAGATGCAGCGCGAGGCCGGCCACCGGCTGCTGCACGTCCTGTTCAACTACCAGGACTTCACCCGCGCGACGCAGGGCGGCGACGGATCCGGCCCGGTGGTCACCGGCGCCGCCGGCGAGGGCGCCACCGAGTTCGACCTCTCCTGCTTCGCCCAGCGGGGCCGCTACGCGCTCTCCGCGCGGGCGGGGCTGGTCAGCCAGGCCAACCTGGACCGGATCGCCGGCATGTACCGGGCGGTGCTGGAGGCGATGGTCGCCGACCCCCACGGCGACTGCCAGGCCGTCTGCGTGCCCGGGGGTGAACGCGACCGGCTGCTCGGCGTCACCGACACCGGCGCCGACGAGCCGGTCACGGGCACCATGGTCGAGCTGTTCCAGGCCCAGCTGGCCCGCGATCCGCAGGCGGTGGCCGTGGTGGCCGGCGCCGTCGAGCTGACGTACGCCCAGGTCGACGCCGCCGCCAACCGGCTGGCGCACCACCTGCGCGCGGCCGGCTCCGGCCGGGAGACCGTCGTCGGGGTCTGCCTCGACCGGGACGCGGACCTGGTGCCCGCGCTGCTCGGCGTGCTCAAGGCCGGCGCGGCGTACCTGCCGCTGGACCCGGCCCAGCCCGCCGAGCGGATCGGCTACATGCTGGCCGACGCCGGGGCACGGACCGTGGTGACGACCTCCGCGCAGGCGGAGGTGCTCGCCGGCTTCGACGGGCGGCGGGTGCTGCTGGACTCCGGCGACCTGGCCGGGCACCCGGAGACCGATCCGGGGATCGCCCGCGACCCCGACGACCTCGTCTACGTCATCTACACCTCCGGCTCGACCGGTCGGCCCAAGGGCGTCTGCGTGAGCGACGCCAACGTGCTGCGCCTGCTCGACGCCGCGCAGGAGCACTACGCGGTGGACGAGACCGACGTGTGGGCGCTGTTCCACTCGTACGCCTTCGACGTCTCCGTCTGGGAGCTGTGGGGGGCGCTGCTGCACGGCAGCCGGCTGGTGGTGGTGCCCCGCGAGGTGGCCCGCGTGCCGCAGGACCTGCTGGACCTGCTGGTGACGCAGCGGGTCACCATGCTGGCGCAGACCCCGACGGCGCTGCGCGGGCTGGTCCGGCTCGCCGCCGAGGACGCCCCCGGAATCCGGGAGCTGTCGCTGCGGGCGGTGGTCATCGCGGGGGAGAAGCTCGACTTCGCCGACCTCGCCCCGTGGGCGTCCCGCCTCGGGCTGGCCCGCACCGCGCTGGTCAACATGTACGGGATCACCGAGACCACCGTCTACTCCACCTACCACCGGATCACCCGGGCCGACCTGGCGCCCGGCGTGGGCAGCCGCATCGGCCGGCCGCTGTCCGGCGTGCGGATGTACGTGCTCGACCAGTACGGCCACCCGGCGCCCATCGGCGTGCCCGGCGAGGTGTACCTGGCCGGGCACGGGGTGGCCCGCGGCTACCTCAACCAGCCCGACCTGACCGCCCGGCGGTTCCTGCCCGACCCGTACGGCCCGGCCGGCAGCCGGATGTACCGCACCGGCGACCTGGCCACCCGGCTGCCCGACGGCAGCGTGGAGTTCCTCGGCCGCCTCGACGACCAGGTGAAGCTGCGGGGTTACCGGATCGAGCCGGGCGAGATCGAGGCGGCGCTGACCGCGCTGCCCGGTGTCGCGGAGGCGGTCGTCGTGCTGCGCGCGGACGACCCGGCCGACCCCCGGCTGACCGCGTACCTGGTGGCCGGCGACGGGGAGCCGCCGCAGGTCGCCGCGCTGCGCGAGCGGCTGGGGCGCAGCCTGCCGGAGTACATGGTCCCGTCGGCGTTCGTGCTGCTGGAGCAGTTGCCGCGCAACAACAGCGGCAAGCTGGACCGGCGGGCGCTGCCCGCCCCCACCGGCGCGACGCTGGCGGGCCGGGACTTCGTCGCCCCGGCCGGTCCGCTGGAGGAGCGCGTGGCCGCCGTCTGGGCCGAGGTGCTGGGCCTGCCGGCGGTCGGCGTCACCGACGGCTTCTTCGACCTCGGCGGGCACTCCATCACGGCGCTGGTGCTGGCCGGGACGATGCGCGCGGCCGGGCTGGACGTGACGGTCGCGGACATCTTCCGGCACCCGAGCGTCCGGGCGCTCGGCGAGGTGCTGGCGAGCCGGGACGCGCCGGCGCCGACCGACCGCCCCGTCGAGCCCTTCGAGCTGGTCGCCCCCGCCGACCTGCCGCTGCTGCCGGCCGGGCTGGACGACGCGTACCCGCTGTCGCGGGTGCAGCTGGGGATGCTGCTGGAGATGCTGGCCGACAACGGCCAGAACCACTACCACAACGTCGTCTCGTTCCTGATCCCCGACGACGAGCCGTTCGACCTGGCGACGCTGCGGACCGCCGTCGCCGAGGTGGTGGCCCGGCACGACGTGCTGCGTACCTCGGTGGACACGAGCGGCTACTCGGTGCCGATGCAGCTCGTGCACCGCGCGGTGGACGTGCCGGTCCACACCCGCGACCTGCGCGGGGTCGCCGAGGCGGACCGGACGGCCCTGGTGCGCCGGCTCGTCGGCGAGGAGTACGCCGAGCTGTTCGACGTCGAGCGGGCGCCGCTGCTGCGGTTCACCGTGTGCCTGGAGACCGACCGGAGCTGGCGGCTGGTGCTCACCATCTGCCACGTCATCATCGAGGGCTGGAGCCTGCACGCCCTGGTGATGGAGATCCTGGACCGGTACCACGCGCGGCGGGCGGGCGCGGAACCCGACGTCACCGCCCCGCCCGGGGTGCGCTTCGCCGACTTCGTCGCCGGCGAGCTGCGCGCCCTGGACTCGGCGGCCGACCAGCGGTACTGGCAGGACGTGGTCGAGCGGCACCCGAGGTTCCTGCTCCCCGCCGCGTGGGCGCCGCCCGCGCCGGCCACCCGGGAGCCGTACACCGAGGTGGTGTCCTACGCGGACCTGGAGCCGCGACTGCGGGCCCTGGCCTCGGCGGCCCGGGTCTCGCTCAAGGCGGTGCTGCACGCCGCGCACCTGAAGGTGCTCAGCCAGCTCACCGACGAGCCGGCCTTCTACAGCGGACTGGTCTGCAACACCCGGCCGGACGTGGTGGGCAGCGAGCGGGTCTACGCCATGTCGCTGAACACCCTGCCGTTCCCGCACGACCGGACGGCGGGCAGTTGGCGGGAACTCGTCCAGCGGGTGCACGCCCGCGAGGCCGACCTGTGGCCGCACCGCCGCTACCCGGCACCGGCCATCCGCACCCCCGGCCGGGGCGCCGGCCTCACCGACGTCTACTTCAGCTACCTCGACTTCACCGAGGTCGACGGCGGGCGCACCGCGCCCGTGGAGCGGATCGGCGCGAGCACCTCCGAGTTCGCGCTCGCCGTCGCCGCGGGCGCCGGCCGGCTCGAACTGAGCACCGACAGCCACGCCATGGGCCGGGCCGACGCCGCGCGGCTGGGCGGCATGTACCGGCTGGTGCTGGAGGCCATGGTGGCCGACCCCGACGGCGACCCCCGGGCGGCGTACCTGCCCGCCGGGGAACGCGACGACGTGCTGGTGGGCTGGAACGCCTCGGCCGTGCCCGGATGCGTCGACCTCGTCCCGGACCGGGTCGCGGCGCGGGCCGCCGCCACCCCCGACGCGGAGGCCGTCGACGGTACGACCTACGCCGAGCTGGACACGGCGGCCAACCGCATCGGCCACCACCTGCGCGGGGCGGGGATCGGCCCGGAGCGGGTCGTCGGGGTGCTGCTGGACCGGGGCGCCGACCTCGTCGCCGCCCTGCTCGGGGTGTGGCGGGCCGGCGGCGCGTACCTGCCGATCGACCCGGGGCACCCGGCCGAGCGGGTCGCCGCGATGCTCGCCGACGCCGGGGCGACGGTGGTGGTGACCTCGACCGGCCACGCCGACCGGCTCACCGGCGTCGAGCTGGTGCTGCTCGACCGCGACGCCGAGCGGATCGCCGCGCTGCCCGCCGACCCGCCGCCCGGCCGTCCCGACCCGGACCACCTCGCGTACGTCATCTTCACCTCCGGCTCGACCGGCCGGCCGAACGGCGTGCAGATCAGCCACGGCAGCCTCGCCAACTACCTCGGCTGGGCGGCCGAGGAGCTGATCGGGGACCGCACCGGCGGCGCCGCGCTCTTCTCGTCGGTCGCGTACGACATGGTGGTGACCAGCATCTGGGCGCCGCTGGTCACCGGGCAGCGGCTGTGGCTGCTGCCGCCCGACGCCGGGCTGGACGAGCTGGGCCCGAGGCTGGCCGACGCCGGCCCGTTCAGCTTCGTCAAGCTGACCCCCGGCCACCTGGACCTGCTGACCCGCCAGCTCGGCGCGGAGCAGGCGGCGGCCCTGACCCCGCTGCTGGTCCTGGGCGGCGAGGCGCTGACCCGGCAGGTCTGCGACCGCTGGCACGCGCTCGCGCCGGGCAGCGTGCTGCTCAACGAGTACGGGCCGACGGAGGCGACGGTGGCCGTCAGCCGGTACCCGGTCACCGGGCCGCTGCGGGGCGACGTCGCGCCGATCGGCCGGCCGATGGCCGGGATGCGCACGTACGTCCTCGACGCCGACCTGCAACCGGTGCCGGTGGGCGTGGTCGGGCACGTACACCTCGGCGGCCCCGGCCTCGCCCGGGGCTACGCCGGCCGGCCGGACCTGACCGCCGACCGGTTCGTGCCCGATCCGTTCGCCGCGGGCGGCGGGCGGCTGTACCGGACCGGCGACCTGGGCCGCTGGCTGCCGGACGGGCAGCTCGACCTGCTCGGCCGGGTCGACGACCAGGTGAAGATCCGAGGGCACCGGGTGGAGCCCGGCGAGGTCAGGGCGGTGCTGGTGGCGCATCCGGGCGTGCGGGACGCGGTGGTGACCGTCGAGTCGACGGGCGCCGGCGGACCCCGCCTAGTGGCCTACCACGTCGGCGACGCGCCGGACCTGGCCGCGCACTGTGCCCGGTGGCTGCCCAGCCAACTGGTCCCGAGCGTCTTCGTCCCGGTGCCGGCCATCCCGCTCAACGCCAACGGCAAGGTCGACCGTCGGGCGCTGCCCCCGGTGGACCTGGCCGGGGCGGCCGACCACACCCCGCCCCGCCCCGGGCTGGAAAAGCTGATCGCCGACATCTGGGCCGGGGTCCTCCAGATCGACCGGGTGGGCCGGCACGACCGCTTCTTCGCCCTGGGCGGGCACTCGCTGCTGGTCGTACCGGTGGTCACGGCGGCCCGGCAGGCCGGAGTTCCGCTGACGCTGCGGGCGGCGATGCTCGACCGGACCCTGGCCGAGCTGGCCGCCTCGCTCGCCCCGACCGGGGCGGCGTCCGTCGAAGCGGCGGATCCGGCGGTACGCGCCGGCGTGGCGCGAACCGTGCCGGTGCTGCCGGCCGTCGAGCCGCTGCTCGCCGCCCACCGGGTGCCCGGCGCCTCGCTGGCCCTGCTCGCCGACGGCGAGGTGGTGGAGGTCCGCGCCGCCGGGCACTGCGCGGCCGGCGGCGACGCCCCGGTGACCCCGGCGACCATCTTCCAGGTCGGCTCGGTCAGCAAGCTGGTCACCGCGGTGGGCGCGCTGGTCCTTCTCGGGCGGGGGCAACTCCAGCTCGACACGGACGTCAACGCGTACCTGAAGGGCTGGCAGCTGCCGGCCGACCGGTCGGTGAGCCTGCGGCAGCTGCTCTCCCACGTCGCCGGGCTGACCCCGACGGGCAGCACCGGGCACCCGCGTGGCGGCCCCGTGCCGAGCCTGTCGGACGTGCTGCACGGCCGGGGCGTCCCCACCGGCCCGGTCCGGGCGCTCGACGCGCCCGACGCGGTGGCGGTGGAGCGCAACAGCCACTTCGTGGTGGTGCAGCAGCTCATGGAGGACGTCACCGCGACGCCCTTCGCCGACCTGATGGCCGAGCTGGTCTTCGGACCGGCGGGGATGACCGGCAGCAGCTTCGACCAGAGCTTCCCGGAGACGTCCGGCCGGCCGGTGGCCGTCGGGCACGACGAGCGGGGCGAGCCGCTCCCGGGCGGCTGGCAGGTGCGTACGGACCTGGCGGCGGCCGGCCTCTGGACCACCGCCACCGACCTGGCCCAGCTCGTCAGGGAGATCCACCTCGCGTACCGGGGCGACCCGGCCCTGCTGAGCCGGGAGCTGGCGGTGGCGCAACTGACCACCGGAACGGGCGGCGTCTTCGGACTCGGCTGCATGGTGGACCGCATCGACGGGCCCGCCGGGACACGGGTGGAGTTCACCCACCGGGGCCGCATCCCCGGCTACCAGGCGCTCACCGCCGGCCGGGTGCCCGACGGCTCCGGGCTGGTGGTGCTGACCAACGGCGACCAGGGCCACGAGGTCGTGTCGCGGTTGGCGTCCGACATCGCACTGACGGAGGAAATGTGATGACGACCGTACCGAGCAGCCTTGCCACGGTCACCGACCCACCGACCCGGCAGGTGCGGCACCTGGTGTCGATCCGCGACCTGACCGACGACGACCTCTACTCGATCGTGGCGCGGGGGGCGAGGTTCGCCGCGGGCGAATCCGCCAGCCCGCTGGCCGACCGGGTGGTCGGCACCTACTTCGTGAAGACGTCGACCCGGACCCGGACCGCGTTCACCGTGGCCGCGCTGCGGCTCGGCGCGAAGACCATCCAGTACGGGCCGAACGACCTCCAGGTCAACACCGGGGAGTCCAGTGAGGACACCGGCCGGGTGCTGTCGGGCATGCTCGACGTGCTGGTGGCGCGGACCGCCGCCGACCCGGAGGAGATGCGCGACTGGTCGCGCCAGCACCGGATGGCCGTGATCAACGCGATGAGCGCCGAGGAGCACCCGACGCAGGCGCTGGCCGACCTGACCACCCTGCTGCGGCGCTTCGGCCGTATCGAACACCTGCGGCTGCTCTACCTGGGCGAGGCGAACAACACCGCGACCGCACTGGCCCTGGCGCTGACCCGCTTTCCCGGCGTCGAGCTGGAGCTTCGCACCCCGGCGGGGTACGGGCTGCCGGCGGAGATCGCGGCGGTCGCGCGGGAGCAGGCCCAGCGCTGCGGCGCCCACCTCGTCGAACGGCACCACATGGACGACCTGCCGGGTGACCTGGACGCCATCTACACCACCCGGTGGCAGACCACCGGCACCAGCAAGCCCGACCCGGACTGGCGGCTGCGCTTCGCCCCGTTCCAGGTGGACCGGGAGCTGTGGCGGCGCAGCCCGCACGCGGTCTTCATGCACGACCTCCCGGCGCACCGGGGGGAGGAGGTCACCTCCGAGGTGCTCGACGGGCCGGCCAGCATCGCCTTCCAGCAGGCGGAGAACAAGCTCTACAGCGCGATGGCCGTGCTCGACTGGTGCCGGGCCACCCCCGCCGGGTCCGCGTCGTGAGCGCGGTCGGGCACCCGGCGGCCACGTCCCGGCAGCCGGGGCGCCTGACCGGCAACCGCGACTTCCTGCTGCTCTGGGTCGGCTCCGGGGTCTCCGCGCTGGGTTCCCGGGCCACCTCGATCAGCTACACCCTGCTGGTCTTCTGGTCGACCGGTTCGGCCACGGCGGCCAGCCTGGTGACCTTCGCCGCGCTGCTGCCCAACCTGGTGACCCAGTTGCCGGCGGGGGCGTTGGTCGACCGCTGGGACCGGCGCCGCACGATGGTGCTCTGCAACGTCGGGCGGATCGTCGCGATCGGCAGTGTCGCGGTCGCGGTGGCCCGGGACTCGGTGTGGCTGCCGCACCTGATGGCTGTCGCGTTCGTGGAGGCCAGCCTGGGCATCTGCTACGCCCTGGCCGAACGCGCCGCGGTGTTCAACGTGGTCCCGGCCGACAGGTACGGCGCGGCGACGGCGGCGAACGAGTCGCGGGCCAACGCGGCCAGCATCCTCGGCCAGCCGGCCGGCGCCGGGCTGTACGCGCTGACCCGCTGGGCGCCGTTCGGCTTCGCCGTGCTGATGCACGTGATCTCGCTGGTCACCCTGCTGTTCGTGCGGCGGGACCTGCAGGCGCCGAAGGCGCGCGCGGACGAGCCCGGTGGCCTGCTGACCCGGGTGCGGGAGGGCTTCGTCTTCGTCTGGGGCCAGCTCTACCTGCGCCGCGCCCTCGGCCTCTTCGCGGCGAGCAACATCCTGTTCCAGGTGCTGGGCCTGGGCCTCGTGGTGATCGTCAAGAACCTGGGCGGCTCGTCAGCCACGGTCGGGATGCTGCTGATGGTGAACAGCGTCTTCGGCATGGCCGGCGCGATGACCAGCAACTTCTACCTGAGTCGCTGGGGGATCCGCCGGATCATCATGGGGGTCAACATCGCCTGGGCGGTGCTGATGCCGCTGCTCGCGCTGGCACCGGGACTCGCGCTGGCACCGGGACTCGTCGTCCTCGGCGCGATCTTCGCGTTGATCCACTACGGCGCCGGCATCAGCAACGTGGCCGGGATGTTGTACGTGCTCCAGAGCGCACCTGACCACCTGCGCGGGCGGGCCGGCTCGATCGTCATGCTGCTCAGCTCGGGAGCCAACTCGCTGGGGGCGCTGTTCGCGGGCTTCCTGCTCGACTCGACGAGCTTCACCAGGGCCATGCTGATCGTGGGCGGGGCGATGGGGGTGATCGCGGTGCTCGCGGTGCTCGGCTTCGGCGGTCGCGCCCGGGCCGAGGCGGAACGGGCGGAGGCCGCCGAGCGGGCGGGCCGCGCAACCCCGGATGGTGGCGATATGGACGGAATATAGCGGAGCGGCAGAGCCTGGGAGGGATCGCACAGCTTGGGACGGTGAGGAGCCCCGGAATGAACGAGCACGCGAGCTGGAAGCCGTTGGAGATCACCCCGGAGAGCGCCGGCTGCGCGCCGAGCGCCGAGGGACTGGTCGACCACCTGCGCGAGCTGGACCTGGCGGAGGTGCTCACGGCCGAGAAGGCGCTCGTCTTCCGTGGCTTCGGGGTGCGGCCGGAGACCCTGGACCCGGTGATGGACCTGCTGCTGCCGAGGCGACTGGCGTACGTGCACGGCAACTCGCCGCGCACCAAGGTGGGCCGCAACGTCTACACGTCCACCGAGTACCCGTCCCGGTACACCATCTCCATGCACAACGAGCTGTCGTACGCGGCGCAGTGGCCGGCCCGGCTGCTCTTCTTCTGCCAGATCGCCGCCGAGACCGGCGGCGCCACCCCCGTCGTCGACGCCGAGCTGTGGCTCGACTCCCTGGACCCGCAGCTGCGCGCCGACTTCGCCGGTGGGCTGCGCTACCAGCAGAACCTGCACGACGGCATGGGGCTGGGCAAGAGCTGGCGGGAGACGTTCGAGACCGACAGCCGCGACGAGGTCGAGGAGTTCCTGGCCGGCGCCAACGCCACCTGGGAGTGGACCGCCGACGGACTGCGCGTGGTCCAGCTGCGGGAGTCCACCCTGCGGCACCCGGTCACCGGGGCCGAGGTGTGGTTCAACCAGGCCGACCAGTGGCACCCGGCCGGCCTGGACGACGACATCGCCCGGGTGATGACCCAGGTGATGGGCCCGGACGAGCTGCCCCAGTCGGTGACCTTCGCCGACGGCTCCCCGATCCCCGACGAGTACGTCACCCAGATCCGCGACCGGGGCCTGGAGGCGGCGGTCGACGTCGACTGGCGGGTCGGCGACCTGCTGCTGATCGACAACGTGCTCACCGCGCACGGCCGGCGCCCGTACACGGGTGACCGCCGGGTGCTGGTGGCGATGTCGGACTGAGCGGCGCGACCGGGAAGTGCCCCAGATGTCCCTGCCCCGCCCGAACGGCGGCGATCCCTGGCTGCGGGTGTTCCGGGGCGGCGCGCACGCGGGTCTGCGGTTGGTCTGCCTGCCGCACGCCGGCGGCTCGGCCGGGTTCTTCCAGACCTGGGCGGCGCGGCTGCCGGACTCCGTCGACGTGCTCGCCGTCCGCTACCCGGGCCGCCAGG
Organism: Micromonospora sp. AMSO12t; assembly: GCF_008806585.1. Lineage (NCBI taxonomy): Bacteria > Bacillati > Actinomycetota > Actinomycetes > Micromonosporales > Micromonosporaceae > Micromonospora > Micromonospora sp. AMSO12t. The sequence goes on along the minus strand of NZ_WAAS01000072.1, from coordinate 15,305 downwards.
ACCGGCTCTCCGAGCCGTGCGTCGACCGGATGGACGTGCTCGCCGACCGGGTCACCGAGGCGCTCACCGGTTACCTGGACCGTCCCCTCGCCCTGTTCGGCCACAGCATGGGCGCCTCGGTCGCCTACGAGGTGGCCGTCCGGCTGGAGGAGCGGTTCGGCGTCGTGCCGGAGTTCCTGTTCGTCTCGGGGCACGGGGCACCGCACGTCACCCGGATCGACCAGCACCCCGACCACCTCGACGACGAGGAGTTCCTCGTCCGGATCGCCGCGCTCGGCGAGGTGGATCCGGTGGTCTTCCGCTCCCGGAAGCTGCGGGAGCTGGTCGTACCGGCACTCCGGGCCGACCTTCGGCTGATCCACGGCTACCTGCCGCGCGCGCCGCGGACCGTGTCCGCGCCGATCACGGCGTACCTCGGCACGGGGGATCCGGCCTGCGACCGGGAGTCGGTCTCCGCCTGGGCGGAGCTGACCACCGGCGGCTTCCGGCTGCGGGCGTTCCCCGGCGACCACTTCTATCTCGTGCCGGCGCGGGCGGAGCTGCTCGCGGACCTGACCGCGCAGCTCGCCGGCCGGCCGACCGTACCCCGTGCCGCGGCATCCGTGGCCGGGCACCTGATCTGACCGGCACCGCCGGACTCGCACCTGGAGGGCGCATCGTGACCGCACCGGACGTCGAGGCGACGCCGCAGCCGCTCGTGGACGTGGACCAGGAACGCCACGCGCGGTTCCGTACCTCCTTCGAGGCGGTGACGGACTTCGGGCGGCGGCTGCTGGCGGCCCGGTTGGCCGCCGCGGGCGTCCTGCCCGCCCCCGGTGCCGTCGCCGGCCGGGCGGAGATCCTGGCCCGGCTCGCGGTGGCTCCCGGCTACCAGCGGCTCGGCGACGCCCTGCTCGACCTGCTGGCGGACGCCGGCCTGCTGCGTCGGCAGGGCGACGGGCTCGCCGTGACCGGACGGGTCGCCGAGGCGGCCGGGTTCGCCGAGGACGACGCGGTCGACGCGGCGGCGGCGACGCTGCGCCGGGAGCACCCGGAGGTCGCCGGATACGTGCCGCTGCTGGTCGCCTGCCAGACGCAGCTCGTCGAGGTGGTGCGGGGCGACCGGCCGGCGAACGAGGTGCTCTTCCCGGGCGGCTCCGCCGACCTGGTCTCCGCGATCTACCGGGACAACGTCCAGCTGGACTTCTACAACCGGCTCTGCGCGGCGCGGGTGCGGGAGCACGTCCGGCAGTTCCTGCGGCGCTATCCGCGGTCCTACGTCCACGTCATGGAGGTGGGCGCGGGGACCGGTGGCACCAGCGGCCCGGTGCTCGACGCCCTGACGGACCGGACGGAGCGGCTGCGGTACTTCTACACCGACGTGGGGCCGGCGTTCCTGCGGCTGGGACGGCAGCGCTTCGGCGTCGACCGGCCGCACGTCGACTTCGCCCGCTACAACGTGGAGGGCGCGCCCGAGGACCAGGGCTTCGAACCCGGTTCGATGGACGTCGTCCTGGCCAGCAACGTCCTGCACGCCACCCTGCGGATCTCCGTCGCGCTGCGGCACTGCCACGCGCTACTCAAGCCGGGCGGCATTTTGGTGATCAACGAGATGACCAGCCGCCTCGACTACAACACGCTGACCTTCGGCCTGGCCGAGGGCTGGTGGCGGCACGCGGAGGACGAGCCGCGGGTGCCGGCGTCCCCGCTGCTGGACGTGGCGGGCTGGCGCGCCGCCCTGGGCCGGGCCGGCTTCGTCGACGTGCGGGCGCACGCCGTGCCCGGGCTCGACGCCGCCGAGCAGGTGCAGACCATGTTCGTGGCGACGGCCACCGGTGGGGGCGGCTCGTCCCGCTGAGGTTCCACCCCGTCCGCGTACGCCCCGACCGGGGTCGCGTCCGCCGGGCCGCGCGACTCGCGGCACCGTGCGGTCGGGACCCCGGTCCGGGCGCGCGCGACCCCTGCCGGCGCACGTACCGGTACGGGAACCCGGTAGGTCTTTACCGGCACCCCTAAATGTTCCGGCAAGATCTTTCGTGGACGAATATTCGGTGATATCAATCTCGCACTCGATTCCTCTACCCCCGGAGTGCGACGTGCGGAGAACCCGTCTCGTTTCCCTCGCCCTGAGCCTGGCCACGGCTCTCGGCGTCAGCCTCACCCTGTCCGCGCCCGCCCAGGCTGCGCCCGCCGACCGCTACGTGGCGCTCGGCGACTCGTACGCCTCGGGCGTGGGTGCCGGCAGCTACACCAGCGAGAGCGGTTCCTGCCAGCGCAGCACCAACGCCTACCCGGCCCTGTACGCCGCGAACATCAAGCCCGCGTCGTACCGCTCGGTCGCCTGCTCCGGTGCCACCACCACCAGCCTGATCAACACGCAGCTGTCGGCGCTGAGCTCCACCACCACCCTGGTCAGCGTCACGATCGGCGGCAACGACGTCGGCTTCGGCAACATCATGTCCACCTGCGTGCTCCAGGGCACCACCCAGTGCGTGGCCGCCGTGCAGGCCGCCCAGGACAAGGCCCGGGCCCAGCTGCCCGGCCTGCTGCGCAACGTCTACAACGGCATCAAGACCCGGGCGCCCTCGGCCCGGGTGGTGGTCGTCGGATACCCGGTCTTCTACCAGCTCGGCACCACCTGCATCGGGCTGAGCGCCACCTCCCGGGCGAAGATCAACGAGGGTATCAACCTGGTCGACGACCTCACCCGCACCGCCGCCGTCGCCGCCGGCTTCAAGTTCGCCGACGTGCGGTCGCAGTTCGTCGGGCACCAGCTGTGCAGCTCCGGCACGAAGTGGCTGCACGCCCTCAACTTCGCCAACCTCGGCATCTCGTACCACCCGACCGCGGCCGGCCAGTCCGGCGGTTACTACCCGGTCTTCCGCTCCGTCGCGGGCTGACCGACGCGCTCTCCGTCCGGGCGCTCCCGGTCCCGCCCCCCTCGGGGCCGGGAGCGTCCAGGGCGGGCGGACGGGCACGGTCGCCCGCGCGGCGTCCGTGCCCGTCCGACCATCCGGCGTCCCGGTCGATTGCCGACGCCGGACGGCCGGAGCGACCCCGGCGAGCGTGCCGGGGCCGCCCGGTCAGCACCGGACGATCGTGGAGTTGCTCAGCCCGACGTTGCTGATGGTCAGGTTGTCCGCGCAGGGGTTCTCGACGATCCGGCTGTTCACCAGCGTGAAGTTGCGCAGCGTGATGTCCCGGTTGCCGGGGAACTCGGTGCGCTCGGCCAGCCGGATCTCGCCGCCGCCGCTGATCGTGCCGCCGCCGGCGGCGATGTTCACGTTCTGGCAGTTCTCGATCAGGACCGCGTTGTTGCCGGTGTTGGCGATGTCCACCCGGTCGACCGTGGCGCCCCCGGACTCGGAGACGCAGAAGATCCCCCGGCCGCCGCCGCGTGCCCGGACGGTGCCCACCCGGACGTTGGTCGGGTAGCCGGAGCCCACGCGCCCGTTGCGGTTGGCCATCCGGAAGGCGGCGTACCCGGTGCCGGCGCCGGCGTTCTCGGCGTCGACGGTGGTGACCGTGGCGTTGATCGTCTGGTTGAGCAGCAGGCCAGACTCGCCCACGTCGCGCGCCGTGACGGTGCCGATGGTCAGCCCGTCCACGCCGTACGTCTCGACCGCGTGGGAGCTGGCGCCGGAGACGTACGCGCTGTCGATCCGGACGTTGCGGGTCCACTGGCTGGTGTCCCCGCGGTTGTCGATGCGGATCCCGAGCCCGCTGCGGAGCCGCATGTCGATGCGGCCGAGGACGACGTCCGTGACGTTGCGCAGGAAGATCCCGTAGACCGGGGCGCCGGTGACGGTGAGGTGCCCGACCTCGATGTTGGTGGTGCCGCGGGAGTAGATGGGCGCCTGGTCGCCGCTGCCCGAGCCGGTGACGTCGATGGTGCCGCAGACGTCGATCGCGGTGTAGCTGGGCAGGGAGATCCGTGAACCGGCGCTCATCGAGCCGGAGCCTCGTACGACGACGCGCTGCTTGCTGGTCCGCCCGGCGCTGAGGCTGTTCACGGCGGCCTGGACGGCGGCGCGCATGTCGCTTCCGGTGTAGACCGTGCTGGCGCCGTTGCGGGCGGTCCAGGTGCCGCCGCTGAGCACCGCCTCGGCCTGGAACGCGCCGCTGCCGCAGGCGGTGCCGCCGGAGCCGAGATTGACCAACTGCCACTGCTGGTTGGCGCCGCCGAGGTCCTGGTACTGGGAGATCATCGCGCCGTCGGCGGTCGACCACTGCCACACGTCCAGCGCCTTGTTGGAGTGCCGGTTGACGAGGCGGACGTGGCCGCCGTCGGCGTCGGCGAGCCGGAAGTGCTGCCGGGTGTTGCCGCTGGCGGCGGTGTTCTGGACGAGTTGGACCCCGTCCTCGGCGCTCGGCAGTTCCAGCACCTTGCCGCTGTGCGCCGAGCGGATCTGGTGGTATCCGCCGCCCACGTCGACGAACCGCCACTGCTGCACGGCCAGGTCGTTGCGGGTGAACTGGTTGACCGGCGCGCCGTCGGCGGTGGACCAGCCCCACAGGTCCATGGCCTTGCCGCTGTGCCGGTTGACGAGGACGTAGGTGGCGCCGGGGTCGACCGTGGCCGCCGCGGCGGGCTGCGGACCGACGGCCACGGCGGCGCCGACGAGCGCCAGCGCGGCCGCGGCCACCAGGCCGAGGCGTCGACGGGTGGGATGTCTGTGCGGGTCGGGGGACGTCATGTGGCTCCTTCGGCTGGCGCGGGGCGGCGGGAGGGGCGCGCGACCACCCCGGCGAGGCCGCCAGCGATCCAATCCCGTCGATGCATAGAAGATGGTAAGCGCTTTCCCGCGCCGGCGCGAACGCCGTCGGCGCGGTCGGCGGCCGGCGGTCGGGGGAGCTGCCCGATACCTGACAGTCGTTCGGTGGCCACATCGGACCCGTTGATCGCGCGGTGGGAAGTCTGCCGTGGTGGGGCCCGTCGGGGCGCCTGATCACCCGCGGGAACGGCCGAATCTGGGATTCCATGCGGGCGCCACTCGTGTCCCGGATTCTGGGAGACATCTTGGCAGTGGAATCGGCGGTCGTGGACTCTCTCTGCGGAGAGCGATGGCCCGGTGGCTCATGGTCACGATGCGTCATCGTCTCCGGTCGTCGGCCTGGCAGTGGGCGCGCGACCGATCACCGTCGGTAGTGGGGGGAATGCTCGGTGGGACGCGCCATGCCAGCTTGCGGTTCGCGGTGAGCGCACCAGCGCGCCCCGCCGGGCCGGTCCGTCGGCCCACCCAGTCCCGTCGCCCCGACGTCCGACCGCCCGCCGTCGACACCCTGCACCGGATGGTCGAGGCCCAGGTCGACCGGACCCCGGACGCCGACGCCGTGTGGTGCGACGGGCAGGTTCTCACCTACGGCGAGCTGGACGCGGCGGCCAACCGGTTGGCCGCGCTCCTCGTCGACCGGGGGGTGCGCCAGGGCGACCGCGTCGGCGTCTGCCTGCCCCGCAGTCCCCGGCTCGTGGTCGCGCTGCTGGGCGTGCTCAAGGCCGGTGCCTGCTACGTGCCGCTGGACCCGGCCTACCCGGCCGCCCGGGTCGCCTTCATGACCGAGGACTCCGGGGCCCGACTGGTGCTGACGGTGGCCGACCTCGCCGACCGGTTCGCCGACGCCGCGCTCCGTCTCGACGACCTCGACCTCGACACCCGCCCGGCGGCCCGCCCCGGCCTGCCCGGCGACCCGTCCGACCTGGCGTACGTCATCTACACCTCCGGCTCGACCGGCCGGCCCAAGGGCGTCGCCGTCGAGCACCGCTCGGCCTCCGTGCTCATGCACTGGACCCGGGAGACCTTCACCGACGTCGAACTGGGCGGCGTGCTCGCCGCCACGTCCGTCTGCTTCGACCTGTCCGTCTTCGAGCTCTTCGGCCCGCTCTGCTGGGGCGGTCGGGTGGTGCTCGTCCGCGACGCGCTGGCGCTGGCCGCGCCGGACGCCGACCGGCTGCCCGTCGCTTTGGTCAACACCGTGCCGTCGGCGATGACCGAGCTGCTCGCGGCCGGCGCGCTGCCGGGCAGCGTCCGCACCGTCTGCCTCGCGGGCGAGCCGTTGACCGCGGCGCTCGCCGCCCGGGTGCTCGCCCGGCCGCACGTGCGCCGGCTCTGCAACCTCTACGGGCCGTCCGAGGACACCACCTACTCGACCTGGGCGGAGGTGCCGGCCGACGGGGGAGACCCGCCGATCGGCCGTCCGTTGCCGGGCACCCGCGTCTACCTGCTCGACGCGGACGGCCGGCCGGTGCCGCCCGGAGAGCCGGGAGAGCTGTACCTGGCCGGCGCCGGGCTGGCCCGGGGCTACCTCAACCGGCCGGACGAGACCCGGGCGCGTTTCCTGGCCGATCCGTTCCGCCCGGGGGAGCGGATGTACCGCACCGGCGACCGGGTCCGGTTGCGCCCCGACGGGCAGTTGCAGTTCCTCGGCCGGATGGACGACCAGGTGAAGCTGCGCGGCTACCGCATCGAGCTGGGCGAGGTGGCCGCGCGGCTGGCCGCCCTGCCCGGCGTACGCGAGGCGACCGCCGCGGTGCGGACCGGTCCGAGCGGCGACCCGCTGCTCGTCGGCTACCTCGTCGGCGAGCGCCGCGACGACGTGCGGGACCTGCTGCGGGAGACGGTCCCCGCCCCGCTCGTGCCGTCCGCCGTCGTCTGGCTGGACCGCCTGCCGACCACCCCCAACGGCAAGGTCGACCGGGCGGCGCTGCCCGCCCCGGAGGCCGCCGGCCCCGCGATCGACGGCGACGGCACGCCGCTGGCCGGCTCCGCCGCCACGGTCGCCGCCGTCTGGCGGGACGTGCTCGGCCGGCCGGTGGACCGGGCGGAGGCGGACTTCCTCGCCCTCGGGGGCGACTCTCTCCTGGCCGTACGCTGCGCCACCCGGCTCGCCGCCGCGACGGGCCTGCCGGTCGCCCCGGCGGCGCTGTTCGCGCACGCCACGGTGGAGGCGCTCGCCGACCACCTCGACGACCTGCGCCGAGCCGCCGGACCCGCCGCCGCGCCCGCCGGCACCGCCGCGCCCGCCGGCACCGCCGCGCCCGCCGGAGCCGCACCCGGGCCGGGGCACCCGTCGGCCGGCGGTACGCCACCCGCGGCGCCCGGGGACACGGCCCCGCTCTCGGCCGCGCAGACCCGGCTGTGGTTCCTGCACCAGCTGGACCCGGCCGACACCTCCTACCTGGTGTCGTTCGCGGTCCGGCTGCCGCCGGGGACCGACCCGGGAGCGCTCGGCCGGGCACTGCGCCGCGTGGTGGCCCGGCATCCGGCGCTGCGCACCGTCTTCCCGTCGACCCCGGACGGCCCGGTGCAGCGGGTCCGCGACGACCTCGACGTCCCGCTGGTCGTCGCCCCGCCCCGTGCCGGGGTGCCGCTGGACGAGCAGCTCGCCCAGCTCGCCGCCGCCGACGCGCGTACCCCCATGGACCTCGCCACCGGCCCGCTGCTGCGCGCCCGACTGGTCGCCGCCGACGACGGGCGGGCGGTGCTGCTCCTGGTCGCCCACCACATCGTCTGCGACGACTGGTCGTTCAGCGTCATCGTGCGGGACCTGGGCCGCGCCTGCGAGGCCGAGTCGGCGGGCGCCGGGGCGGGCCCGCCGTGGCCGGCCGGTCCGGCGACCGGCCCGGCGGAACTCGCCGTGGCCCAGCGGGACTGGCTGGCCGCCCCGGCCGGACGGGAGGCCGTGGCCGCCGTGGTCGCCGGGCTGCGCGGCGCGCCGACGGTCCTGGACCTGCCCGCCGCCGCACCGGCGCGCGCCGCCGGCACGTCGCCCCGCGCGGACCGGTCCCCGGCCGGGGCCGCCCTGCGGACCCGCATCGACGACGACACCGCCGCCGTGGTCCGCGACCTCGCCCGCGCCAGCCGCGCCAGCCTGCACATGGTCGGGCTGGCCGCCTTCGCCGCGCTGGTCGCCGCGGAGACCGGCCGCACCGACGTGCTCATCGGTGTCGCCTTCGCCGGCCGGACCAGCGTCGCCGCCGAACAGAGCGTCGGCTGCTTCGTCAACACCATGCCCCTGCGCCTGCGGCCCGGCCCGGACCGGTCCTTCGCCGACCTGGTGGACGAGGCGCGCCAGGTGACCCTCTTCGCCGCCGCCCACCAGGACGTGCCGTTCGACGTCGTCGTCGAGCGGCTCCGCCCGGCCCGGCAGCCGGGCCGCAACCCGCTGGTCCAGGTCGCGTTCGGCGTGCAGAACGCCCCGGCGGCCCGGCACGTCGACGCCTCCGGCGGCGAGTTCGTCGGGGTGGAGCTGACCCCCGACACCGCCCGGCTCGACCTGACCCTCTGGCTCGACGAGCGCCGCGACGGGCTGGCGGCGCTCTGGACCTACCGCACCGACCGCTTCGACGGCGAACTGGTCGACACGTGGCACCGCCGCTTCACCGCACTCCTACGCGGCGCGGCCGCCGATCCCCGGCGCAGCCTCGCCCGATGTGCCCACACCCTGGGGGGAACGAGAGATGAGTGAGCAGACCCCGGTCGCGCCGGTGATCCCGCGCCGCGGCCGCGAACGGTCCCTGGTCGACGTACGCCCCGACTGGCCCGGCGGGCCCCTGCCGGCCCTCGTCCGGGCCAACGTGCCCGACGTGGACCTGGCCGCCTGGCTGGCCGGCAACCGGTCCACCGTGGACGAGCTGGCGCGCCGCGCCGGCGCCGTGCTGTTCCGTGGCTTCGCGGTGGACGGCGCGGCCGACTTCCGCACCGTCATGGCCGCCCTCTCCGACGACGTGCTCAGCTACGGCGAGCGCTCGTCGCCGCGCAGCGAGGTGACCGAGGGCGTCTACACCTCCACCGAGCACCCGGCCGACCAGCCGATCGTGCTGCACAACGAGCAGTCGTACACGGTGAACTGGCCGCTGCGCATCGTCTTCCACTGCGAGACCGAGCCTGCCGCCGGTGGGCGCACCCCGCTGGCCGACAGCCGCCGGGTGCTCGACCGGCTGCGGCCGGAGACGGTCGCCGGATTCGAGCGCCGGGGCGTGCTCTACCGGCGCAACTACCTGCCGGGGATCAGCCTGCCGTGGCAGACGGCCTTCCAGACCGACGACCGGGCCGACGTGGAGGCGTACTGCGCCCGTGCGCTGATCGACGTCGAGTGGGTCGGCGAGCAGCAGCTGCGCACCCGGCAGGTCCGCCCCGCCGTGCGGGAGCACCCGGTGACGGGGGAGCGGACCTGGTTCAACCACGCCCTGTTCTTCCACGTCACCTCGCTGCCGGCGGAGGTCAGCGCCGGGCTGCGCGCGTCGCTCGCCGAGGAGGACCTGCCCTACCAGACCGCGTACGGCGACGGCACGCCCATCGGCGACGACGTGCTGGCCGAGCTGCGCGCCGCGTACGCGGCCGAGACCCGCTCCTTCGCCTGGCGGCGCGGCGACGTGCTGCTGGTGGAGAACATGCTGGCCGCGCACGCCCGGGAGCCGTTCACGCCGCCCCGCCGCATCCTGACCGCGATGTCCGACCCGGTCGCCGCGCCCGAGCTGACCGCCGCCACCGTGACCTCCACGGGGGTGCGGTCGTGACCGGGCCGGCGCCGCGCCGACGGGGCAGCGTGGCGGTCACCTCGCCGGTGTCCCGCCGGGTGCTGGTCGACGGCACGTTCGTGCTGCTGGTGGAGGCCGCCGTGCCGGATCTCGACCTGGCCGGCTGGCTGGCGGGGCGCCGCGACGAGCTGCTGCGCGACCTCGACGCCCACGGGGCGGTCTTCTTCCGGGGCTTCGAGGTGGCCACGGCCGACGACTTCAGCCGGGCCGCCCGCGCGGTCAGCCCGGACCTGCTCGGCTACCTGGAACGCGCCGCGCCCCGGCACGAGGTCGCGGAGAAGGTCTTCACCTCCACCGAGTTCAACGCCGAGCAGTGGATCCCGCTGCACCACGAGATGTCGTACTCGCACAACTGGCCCACCCACCTCTACTTCTGGTGCGCCCAGCCGGCCACCGGCAGCGGCGGCGCGACCCCGCTGGCCAGCGAGCGGGTGGTGAGCCCGCGCATTCCCGCCGAGGTACGGCAGCGGTTCCTCCGGCACGGGGTCAGCTACGTGCGCAACTACGGCCCGCACCTGGACCTGCCCTGGCAGGAGGCGTTCCAGACGACCGACCGCGCCGAGGTGGAGAAGTACTGCGCCGACTCGGCCACCGAGTACACCTGGCTCGACGGCGACGGGCTGCGGACCCGGGCCCGCCGGCAGGCGGTGGCGACCCACCCGCGCACCGGCGAGACGGTCTGGTTCAACCACGCGCACCTGTTCCACGTCTCCAACATGCCCGCCGAGGTGTCGGCCGCCCTGCTGCGCGAGTACGGGCCCGAGGGGCTGCCCCGCAACGCCTACTACGGCGACGGCGAGCCGATCCCCGACGAGGCGGTGGCCGGCATCCGGGACCTGTATCGGGAACACGCGGTGTCGGTTCCCTGGCAGCGCGGCGACGTGCTGGTGGTGGACAACTTCCTCGCGACCCACGGTCGCGAACCCTTCAGCGGCGACCGGCAGATCCTGGTCGCCATGTCCGACCTCTACCTCAACCGGAGCGTGGTGTGAACGGCTACCGTCTGTCCCCGATCCAGCGGCTGGCCTGGTCCGGGGCGCAGGACCTGGTCCGCGCCCGGGTGCTGCTCGACCGCCCGCTGGACCGGGCCCGGTTGCAGACCGCCCTGGACGCGGTGGTCGCCCGGCACGAGGCGCTGCGCCTGACCCTGGTGCACCACCCCGGGCTGCGGGTGCCGTTGCAGGACGTCGACGACGGCCGCAGCGTCGTCGTCGGCGCCCAGGGCGAGCTGTCGGTGACCGTCACCGACGACGCCCTGGAGCTGGCCGCCACGCCGTTGATCGCCGACCCGGCGAGCCTGCGGCTCGTCCTCGCCGACCTGGCCCGCGCGTACGCCGACGGCCGGCTGGCCGACGACCCCGACGCCCTGCAGTTCCTCGACGTCACCGAGTGGCAGCTGTCGCAGCGGCAGGAGGACGACCCGTTCGGCGCACCCGCCGCGCCGGCCGCGCGGCTGGTCACCCCGCACGGCGACGACCCGGCCGAGGTCGGCACCGCGACCCTGCCCGCCGCGGCGCTGACCGCCGCCGCGCGGGAGGCCGGCGTCGGCGTCGCGAACCTGCTCTTCGCCGCCTGGGCGCTCGCGCTGTCCCGCCGGGCCGAGCCGCCCGCCGGGGTCGACGACGCGGACCTGGTGCTGGCCCGGTGGAGCGACGGGCGGCAGGCCACCGGGACGGCCGGTGTCGTCGGCCCGCTGGGCGGCCACGCGCCGGTCCGGCTGGGCCTGCCCCTGCCGGCCGCGCCCAAGGCGCTGCTCGACGAGGTACGCGCCGCCGAGTCCGCCGCCGAGGAGGCGTTCCACCTGGTCGATCCGGTCGGCGAACACTCCGACGCGGTCGCCGGTTTCGCCGTCGTACCGGCCGGGGACCCGGCGGCCCTGGGTGGCCTGGGCGCCACCGCCGTCGAGGTCTCCGCGCTGCCCGCGACGGCCGGCCCGCAGCTGACCGCCGTGGTCGGCGACGACGAGGTGACCCTGCGGGTGGTCGGGGGCCGCTGGTTGCTGGAGGGCCTGCTGGCGATCCTGGGGTCGCTGCCCCGGGCGCTGGCCGACGGCACGCCGCTGGTGCTGACCGGCGAGGCGGAGGCCCGCTGGCTCGCCGAGGCGGCCGGCCAGCCGTCCCGCGCCGGGGTGCGCACCCTCGTCGAGCTGCTCGACGACGGGCTGGCCGGCGCCGACCAGGACAGCCCGGCGGTGGTCGCCGCCGACGGCACGTACACCGTCGGCGAGCTGCGCGACGTCGCGGCCCGGGTCGCCGCCGCCCTGGTCGAGCGGGGGCTGCACCGCGCGCGGGTGGGCGTGCTCGCCACCCGGTCCCGGGACACCGTCGCCGCGTTCCTCGGCGTGCTGCGGGCCGGCGCGGTGTACGTACCGCTGGACCCGGCGGCGCCGGCGGAGCGGCTCGCCGCGCAGGTCCGCGCGGTCGACGCCGGGCTCGTCGTCGGCGCGGGCGGCCCGGCGGGGCTCGCCGGCGCGACCGTCGCCGAGTTGGCCGCCGGCACCGCGACGGCGGCCGTGCCCCCGGCGGCGCCCACCGAGCCCGCCTACGTCATCTTCACCTCCGGCTCCACGGGCACGCCGCGACCGGTCCAGGTCCCGCACGGCGCCGCAGCCCACCTGGCGTACGCGCTCGAGGAGACCGTGTACGCGGGCAGCCGGGCCGGGCTGCGGGTGGCGGTGAACGCCCCGCTCACCTTCGACGCCTCGGTCAAGCAGCTCGTGCAGCTGGCCCACGGCCGCAGCCTGTACCTGGTGCCCGAGGACGTCCGGCGCGACGGTGCCGAGCTGGCCGCGGCCCTCGCCGACAACCGGGTCGACGTGCTCGACCTGACCCCCTCCCAGCTGCGCATCCTGCTCGCCGGGGCCGGCGACGCCCGGCTGCCGGAGCTGCTGCTGGTGGGCGGCGAGGCGATCCCGCCGGACCTCTGGGACGCCCTCGCCGCGCTGCCCGGCGTCCGGGCGGTCAACCTGTACGGGCCCACCGAGTGCACCGTGGACAGCACCGCCGCCGAGATCCGTCCCGCGACGGCGCCGACCATCGGCCGTCCGCTGCCGGGCGTCGGCGTGTGGGTCCTCGACGAGCGGCTGCGGCCGGTGCCGCCCGGCGTGGCCGGCGAGCTCTGCGTCAGCGGGCCGCAGCTGGCCGACGGCTACCTGGGCGACCCGGAGACGACGGGCCGCCGGTTCGTCCGGGCCGCCCTGCCCGGCGGCCGGACGGAGCGGGTCTACCGCACCGGCGACCGGGTGCGCTTCGACGCCGAGGGGCGCCTGCGCTACCTGGGCCGGCTGGACGACCAGGTGAAGATCCACGGCTTCCGGGTGGAGCCGGGCGAGGTGGCCGCGACGCTGCGGGCACACCCGGAGGTCGCCGACGCGGCGGTCGTGGCCCGCGACGACGACGGGCACGGCGACCGCCTCGTCGGCTACGTCCGCCCAGCCGCGCCGGCCGTCGACGTCGACCTGGACCGGGTCGCCGGGATCAACCCGCACGAGACCCGCTACCTGTACGACGAGATCTTCACGCAGCGGGTCTACCTGCGCGACGGCATCGTGCTGCGCCGGGGCGCGACGGTCTTCGACGTCGGCGCCAACATCGGCATGTTCTCGCTGTTCGTCCACGCGGCCTGCCCGGACGTGACCATCCACGCCTTCGAGCCGGTGCCGTCGGTGGTGGCGGTCCTGCAGCGCAACGTCGAGGAGTTCGGCGTGCCGGCCACCGTGCACCCGGTGGGCCTGTCCACAGCGCCGGGGCAGGTCTCCTTCACCTACTACCCGGGCTACTCGATGATGTCCGGCCAGGCCGCGTACGCCGACCCGGCGGCCGAGGTCGCCGTGATCAAGCGGTTCCTCGCCAACGAGCGCGACCGGGGCGAGTCCGACCGGGAGACCCTGCTGGAGCGGGTCGACGAGCTGTTGGCGGAGCGCTTCGACGGCTCCGAGGTGACAGTCGACGTGCGCCCGCTGTCGGAGGTCATCGACGAGGTCGCGCCGGAGCGCATCGACCTGCTGAAGATCGACGTGCAGCGGGCCGAGGCCGACGTGCTCGCCGGCATCGAGGAGCGGCACTGGCTGCTCATCGCGCAGGTCGCCATGGAGGTGCACGACGCCGTCGGCACCGACACCGAGGGGCGCCTGGACGAGCTGATCGCCCTCTTCGAGGACCGCGGGTTCGACGTGGTCACCCGCCAGGACGACCTGCTCACCGGCACCGACCGGCACACCCTGCACGCCGTGCGCCCCGAGTACGCCGCCGACCCGCGGCCCGCGGTGGCGGTCCCGGACGGCCTGGCCGCCGGCCCGCTGGAGGCCCGGTTGACCGACTGGCTCGCCCAGCGGCTGCCCGCCCACCTGGTCCCCGCGGCCGTGGTGCTCCTCGACGACCTGCCGCTGACCCGCAACGGCAAGCTCGACCGGGCCGCGCTGCCCGCGCCGGAGCTCGACCGGGCCCGGCGGGAGCCGGCCGTGGCGCCGGCCAACCGGGCCGAGGAGATCCTCGTCGAGGCGTGGCGGGAGGTCCTGGGCACGCAGTCGGTCGGGGTGACCGACAGCTTCTTCGCCCTCGGCGGCGACTCGATCCGCAGCATCCAGATGCAGGTCGCGGCGAACCGGCGCGGCCTGTCGTTCCGGCTCGGCGACATCTTCGTGCACCAGTCGATCCGGGAACTGGTCGCGCACGGCGAGATCACCCTCACCGGGCCCGACGCCGACGCCACCGACGCCTCCGACGTGGCCGGGGCGGCGGAGCCGTTCGCCCTGGTCGCCGCCGCCGACCGGGACCGCCTGCCCGCCGGGCTGGCCGACGCCTATCCGATGACCGCGCTGCAACAGGGCATGGTCTACCACTGCGAGCTGACCGGCGATCCGGCGATGTACCACAACGTCACCGCGCACCGCGTCGACGCGCCGCTGGAGGCGGAGGCGCTGCGCGCCGCGCTGGCCGACCTGGTCGCGCGGCACCCGGTGCTGCGGACCGGCTTCTCCCTCGGCGCCTTCAGCGAGCCGCTGCAACTGGTGCACGCCGAGGTGCCGGTCGAGGTGCCGGTGACGGAGCTGACCGACGCCGACGGGGCCACCCGCCGGGCCCGCGTCGACGAGCTGGTGGCGGCCGAGCGGGTGCGGCCCTTCGACTGGGACCGGCCGCCGCTGCTGCGGCTGCACGCCGTGCGCGACGACACCGACACCTTCACCCTGATCGTGGCGGAGTGCCACGCGATCCTCGACGGCTGGAGCCTGCACCTCCTCCTCGGCGAGTTGCTGGCCGCGTACGACCGGCGCCGCGCCGGGCTGTCCGTGCCGCACCGCCCGACGTTGCCCTTCCGCGCGTACGTGGCGGCGGAACGGGAGGCCGTGGCGGACGCCGGGTCACGCCGGTTCTGGCTCGAGGGTGCCGGCGGCGTGCCGCCGCTGCTGCTCGGCGGGGCGGAGCCACGGATCACCACCACCCGGCGGGTGCCGCTGGCGGCGTCCACCACCGGCGCCGTCACCGCGGCCGCCCGGGCCGCCGGCGTACCGGCCAAGTCCTGGCTGCTCGCGGTCCACCTGCGGGTGATCGGGGAGGTCGCCGGCCGGGACGAGGTGGTCACCGGGCTGGTCGTCGGCGCCCGGCCCGAGGCCGAGGGGAGCGACGCCACGCTCGGGCTGTTCCTCAACACCCTGCCGGTGAGCGCCGTGCTGGGCACCCGGTCGCTGGCCGAGCTGGCCGCCGCCGCCTGGCAGGCGGAGCGGTCGCTGATGGGCCACCACCGGTTCCCGCTCGCCGAGATCGTCCGGGCGGGCGGGAACCGGTGGTGG
>NZ_WAAS01000071.1:0-27995 GCF_008806585.1 Micromonospora sp. AMSO12t | reverse complement strand
GGACCTGGGCGACGGCGGCGGGGTCCAGGCCGTAGCGGGCGAACCGGCGGTCGGGCAGCCGGTCCAGGTAGCGGCCGGCGGCCCGGACGTCGTCCTCGTCCAGGGCCGGGTCCAGCTGGCGGGCCAGTTCCAGCAGCTCTGCCACGTCGTGGTGCTCCAGGGCCGCCGCGACGTCGATGTAGTCCCGGACCTCCCGCCGGTTGACCAGGGCGGCGGTCTTGTTCGCCATCAGGTCCCGTACGTCCATCACCGGGCCGAGGTCCATCACCACCGGGCTCCGGTGCCGGTCGAGGCGGGCCAGGCTGAGCCGGATGAGCCGCCCGTCCCGGCTCACCACGAAGTCCCTCAGGTCCCGGTCGAAGCCGTCGAACAGCTCGGCCAGCTCGCTGTCGGGGTCGGCGTCGGTCACCTCGAACCCCGCTCGCTCCAGTGCCGTCCGTACCCCGTCCGCCGCCGCGGCGGCGGCCCCCTCCACGTCCGCGAACAGGTCCACGTCCTCCGTCGGGCGGGTCACCAGCCCGTGTGCGGCCCAGGCCACCCCGCCGCCGAGCACGAACCGGTACGGCCCGGCGGCGGACAGGGCCACCCGGGCCACCTCGCGGTAGAACTCGTGCGGATGGGGCGTGCTCACGCCGTACGCAGCCCCCGGTGCCGGCTCTCCCACGCCTGGCGTACGCCCCGAGGCAGGTTGAGCAGCCGCCACACCCGGCGCAACGTGCGCCCGTTGATGAGCAGCCGGAGATCCTCCGCGCGGGTGGTCTCGCGCAGCACGTTCTCGTACATCCAGAGCAACTCGTCCGGATCGCCCAGGTCGAAGGTGCGGTCGGAGTTCCACATCAGCCGCACCGGCAACTCCACCACGCCACGGGTGGGGCCGGTCAGCTCTGTGAGGGTGCGGGCCACCACGGCGGGCCGGCCCGGACGGGCCAGGTGGGCCGCGCGGGTCGGAGCGGGGGAGAGGGCCTGCATGGTGTCAGGGTAACCCCAGGTCGGGCCGCTGGGGATCGCGGTTTCGCCGGTGTCGTGGCTGGCGGGGCGTGGTCGGGATGGTTTTTTGTGCTCCTGGCCGGCGGTGAGCGCGGGTCGCCGGGGCTGGGTTCTGCATTCTCGGCGTGGTGGTTACTGCCAGTGTCGGATGGTTTCGTGGGGGTGCGGTGCGTCGTGGTGGGTGTGGCCGCCGTGCCCGGCTCCGGGCGGTCAGGCTTGATCCCTGCGCCGGGCACGGCGGGCCACACCCCGTCGGTGCCTACTTCTCGCGTCCGTCCGCCGGGCTCCTGCCGGAGATCTTGGCAAGAAACGGCCCCTCCAGGGGCACTCTCGTACCAAGATCTCCACCGGCGCCTCGTGACCCGGGTGTCTGGGGCGACCCCGGTGACCCCAGGGACCCGGGTGACTCAAGTGACCCGAGGACCCCGGCTCACCCGGGTTCACTCGGATGAGCCGGATGAGCCCGGTGAGCCCGGTGAGCCTGGTGAGCCAGAGTGAGCCTGGTGGGCCGGGTTGAGCCAAGTGAGCCGGGTGAGCCGGGAGTCGGTAACCCGTGGACCCGGGTGTGACCGGGTGTCCGGTTTCGTGGTGGCTGGCCGGGGCGGGTTGAGCCGGTGAGTCGTCGGTGGGTGGCGTGATGGTGCCGGGTGTGCGGTTTGTGGGTGTGACCGGGGGCATCGTGGGGGCGGAATCGTGGCCGGGACGGGGTCGTTACACCCTGCGTACGACCGAGCAAGACCCACGCCGCCGAGGTCACGCCGCCCCGATGGGTTGGCGGGCCCCGGCCCCCGGAATGATGGCGGGCCGGCGGTGGTTACACATGGTCCGGCCGACGTGAGGGCGTCCCCCGCCCCGCACGACAGCCCGGCCCCGCTCTTCGGCCCGCACGGGTTGGACAGCCGGCTGGTACGGCCGATCTGATCTTTTCTCTGGTCTTTCCTCTGGCTTGATCGCTTGATCGTCGGAGATTCCCTCCAGGTTTCGCCGGAGAACCCCCTTGAGTTCGCATGAGCCCCTTGAGTTCGCATGAGCGCCGACGGTGCTTGCACCCGCGTGAAGCCGATCCCCCTTTCGGTGTGTGGGTGCCAACCCCCGAATGGAGCGTTTCTGATGAACACGATCATTCGTAAGAGCGTTCTTGGTGTTGCTGGTCTCGCGTTCGCCGGTGGCGTGTTCGCCGGTCCCGCGACCGCGCAGGCGGCCCCGTCGGTGGAGTCGACGCCGGTGGCAGTGGCCGTGCAGGCCGACAAGCCGTCGGTCGACAAGGCCAAGCTGATCCCGCACGGTGTGCAGGGCGCCCAGTCGCACGTCGACCTGTCCGACGAGCAGGTCGACAACGTCAAGGCCATCATCGCGGCGACGAAGAAGGCCGGCATGGACGAGCGTGCCGCCGTGGTGTCGATCGCCACCGCGTTGCAGGAGTCGAAGTTGGAGAACCTGGGTCATCTGGGTGACCGCAACGACCACGACTCGCAGGGCCTGTTCCAGCAGCGCCCGTCCTCGGGTTGGGGCACGGTGGAGCAGATCACCGACCCGGAGTACTCGACGATGGCGTTTCTGAAGGGTCTGAAGCAGGTCGACGGGTGGCAGGACATGCCCCTGACCAAGGCCGCGCAGACGGTGCAGGTGTCGGCGTACCCGGACCACTACGCCCAGTGGGAGCAGCAGGCCGCCGACCTCGTCACCGAGCACTGGAACAGCTGACACGCAGACTTTCCACCACAAGGGGGATCGCTGGCCGGCACCCGAACACGGGGTGCCGGCCAGCGGCACATCCACCGCCGGTGGAACATCGCAGCCCGTCGGCTGGTTGAATGAGGTGTCGGTGTGTCCAGTGTCCCCGGGCCTCACCTAAATTGCCTTCGCGGAATACCGTCCGGCTGGAGCCGCGTCGCGCCACTCGCCGAGAGGCGACCTGCACACCGACACCGGCGCCGCCCCCCGAGCCTCCGGGCCCGGGGGCGGCGCTGTCTTCGCCGGCCCCGCAGCCGACATCGAGCGGACCGCCGCCGGGACACCGGTCGCGTACGGCCATGGGCGACGCCGTGGGAAGCGGGCGGTGACCGTCGGGGGGTGATCCCGCGGCACGGGTCGCGGTCCCGGACGGCCTGGCCTATGTTCATGGTGGCTGTGTCGGACGGGCCGGGAGGGGGTGTCGCGCGTGGGCCTGCGGACTTTCATCCAGGGCTGGCCGGTGTACCGGCAGCTCACCGGGACCGACCCGCTGGGCCGGGGCGCCGCGGCGCAGTCGGGCCGCTCGGCGGAGCTGACCGCCCGCACCGAGACCGCCGACAGCGTGGCGCGGTCGGTCTGCCCCTACTGCGCGGTCGGCTGCGGCCAGCGCGTCTTCGTCACCGACGGAGCGGTCACCCAGATCGAGGGCGACCCGGACAGCCCGATCTCCCGGGGGCGGCTGTGCCCGAAGGGGTCGGCCAGCAAGAGCCTCGTCACCAGCCCCCTGCGGCAGACGAAGGTTCGCTACCGGCGGCCATACGCCACCGAGTGGGAGGATCTGGAGCTCGACGTCGCGCTCGACATGATCGCCGACCGGATCCTCGCCGCGCGGGCGGAGACCTGGGAGGACGTCGACGCGCAGGGCCGGCCGCTCAACCGCACGCTGGGCATCTCCAGTCTGGGTGGGGCGACGCTGGACAACGAGGAAAATTACCTCATCAAGAAGCTTTTCACGGCGATGGGGGCGCTCCAGATCGAGAACCAGGCGCGCATTTGACACTCCGCCACCGTCCCCGGTCTGGGGGCCAGCTTCGGTCGCGGCGGCGCGACGGACTTCCAGCAGGACGTCGCCAACGCTGACGTCATCGTCATCCAGGGCTCGAACATGGCCGAGGCCCATCCGGTGGGCTTCCAGTGGGTGATGGAGGCCAAGCGGCGCGGCGCCAAGGTGTTCCACGTCGATCCGCGGTTCACCCGCACCAGCGCGGTGGCTGACACGTACCTGCCGATCCGCGCGGGCTCCGACATCGCGCTGCTCGGTGGCGTGGTGCGCCACATCCTGGAGAACGGGCTGGACTTCCGGGAGTACGTGCTGGCCTACACCAACGCCGCGACGATCGTCAGCGAGCGCTTCGTCGACACCGAGGACGGCGACGGCTTCTTCTCGGGGTTCGATCCGGAGACGGGCAGCTACGTGCAGGACTCCTGGCAGTACGCGGGCCACGAGTCCGACTCCGGCAGCGGGCACACCGCGAAGGAGCGGGACACCGCCGCCGGGCTGCGCCACGAGTCGCACGGCGCCGACGTGGGCGGGCAGGTGGAGCGGGACGAGACGTTGCAGCACCCGCGCTGCGTCTACCAGATCCTCAGGCGGCACTTCGCCCGCTACACCCCGGAGATGGTGGAGCGGGTCTGCGGCATCCCGCGCGAGAAGTTCCTGGAGTTGGCCGAGGCGTGGACGGCCAACTCGGGCCGGGAGCGCACCGGCGTGCTGATCTACTCGGTGGGGTGGACGCAGCACAGCGTCGGCGTGCAGTACATCCGTACCGGCGCGATCATCCAGCTGTTGCTGGGCAACATGGGCCGCCCCGGCGGGGGCATCCTGGCCCTGCGCGGGCACGCCAGCATCCAGGGCTCCACCGACATCCCGACGCTGTTCAACCTGCTCCCCGGCTATCTGCCGATGCCGCACCACGCCGACCACCCCACCTTCGACGAGTGGGTGGACAGCATCCGCCATCCGGGCCAGAAGGGCTTCTGGGGCAACGCCCGCGCCTACGCGGCGAGCCTGCTCAAGGCGTACTGGGGCGACGCGGCGACGCCCGAGAACGACTTCTGCTACGGGTACATGCCCCGGATGACCGGCGACCACGGGACGTACCAGCAGGTGCTGAACATGATCGACGGGAAGGTGCGGGGCTACTTCCTGCTCGGTCAGAACCCGGCGGTCGGCTCGGCGCACGGCCGGGCGCAGCGCCTCGGCATGGCGAACCTGGACTGGCTGGTGGTCCGCGACCTGTTCATGATCGAGAGCGCCACGTTCTGGCGCAACAGTCCCGAGGTCGCCACTGGCGAGATCGTGCCGGAGCAGTGCAAGACGGAGGTGTTCTTCCTGCCGGCCGCCTCGCACGTGGAGAAGGAGGGCACCTTCACCCAGACCCAGCGGCTGCTGCAGTGGCGGGAGAAGGCCGTCGACCCGCCGGGCGACGCCCGCTCCGAGCTGTGGTTCTTCTACCACCTCGGGCGTCGGCTGCGGGAGAAGCTGGCCGGCTCCGACCTGCCGCGCGACCGGGCGCTGCTCGACCTGGCCTGGGACTATCCCACGCACGGTCCGCACGCCGAGCCGAACGCCGAGACGGTGCTGCGCGAGATCAACGGGTACGAGGTGGCGACCGGCCGCCCGCTGTCCGCGTTCGCTGAGGCCCGCGACGACGGTTCCACCGCCGTGGGCTGCTGGATCTACTCCGGGGTGTACGCCGACGGCGTCAACCAGGCGGCGCGGCGCCGGTCCCGTCACGAGCAGGACTGGGTGGCCGCCGAGTGGGGCTGGGCGTGGCCGGCGAACCGGCGCACCCTCTACAACCGGGCCTCGGCGGACCCGCAGGGCCGGCCGTGGAGCGAGCGCAAGCGCTACGTGTGGTGGGACCCGGACGCCGGGGAGTGGACCGGCTACGACGTGCCGGACTTCGAGCGGACCAAGCCGCCGACGTACCGGCCGCCGGACGGCGCGTCCGGCCCGGAGGGGATCGCCGGCGACGACCCGTTCGTCATGCAGGGCGACGGCAAGGGCTGGCTGTACGCGCCCAGCGGCGTGCTGGACGGCCCGCTGCCGACGCACTACGAGCCGGCCGAGTCGCCGGTGCGCAACCCGTTCTACCGGCAGCAGGCCAACCCCACCCGCAAGGTGTACGCGCACCCGGTGAACTCGGTGAACCCGAGCCCGCCGCAGGAGCACAGCCAGGTCTTCCCGTACGTGTTCACGGTCAGCCGGCTCACCGAGCACCACACGGCGGGCGGGATGAGCCGTACGGTGCGGCCCCTGGCGGAGCTGCAACCGGAGATGTTCGTCGAGGTGTCCCCGGAGTTGGCCGCGGAGGTGGGCCTGGCGCACCTGGGCTGGGCGCACCTGGTCAGCGGGCGGGCGGTCATCGAGGCGAAGGTGCTGGTCACCGACCGGCTCAGCCCGCTGCGCGTGGACGGCCGGGTGATCCACCAGGTGTGGCTGCCGTACCACTTCGGGTTCGAGGGCCTGGTGACGGGCGACTCGGCCAACGACCTGTTCGGGATCACCCTGGACCCGAACGTGCTGATCCAGGAGAGCAAGATCGGTACCTGTGACGTACGGCCCGGTCGGCGGCCCACCGGCCCGGCCCTGCTGGACCTGGTGGCCGACTACCAGCGGCGGGCGGGCATCGTCCCCGGCCAGCCGGCACCGACGCTCACCCCGGGGGCGCTCGCCCCGCCGGAGCCCGCCGACGGCGCCGGGGAGGGCACCGATGCTTCCTGACCCGCACAGCCTGTCCGGGCCGCTGGACCCGGCTCCGGAGGCCGGCTGGACCGACGCCCCGCCCCGGATGGGCTTCTTCACCGACACGAGCGTCTGCATCGGCTGCAAGGCGTGCGAGGTGGCGTGCAAGGAGTGGAACGACGTCCCCGGCTCGGGGCTGGACCTGCTCGGCATGTCGTACGACAACACCGGCGCGCTGACCGCGAACTCGTGGCGGCACGTCGCGTTCGTCGAGCAGCCCCGCCCGGCGGGGCACCGCAGCCCGCCGTTCGCCGGCACGCCGACGGGCGGCTCGGTCAGCGCCTCGTCGGCGGCCGTGGCCGCCGGCGTCGGCAACCCGACCGGCACCGAGCCGGGGGTGCCGCCGGGCGCGGCGGACGCGGCCGCGCGGATGGCCGCCGGCACCGGGGCCGGCCCGGGGACCGACGCCGGCGCGACCAGCACCGGCACGAGCACGGGCCCCGCCGGCGGGCCGGAGTTCCTGGGGATGCCCGGGGCGCAGCCGCGGGGGCGCGCGGGGGGCGCGGAGGGGCGCACCGACTTCCGCTGGCTGATGATGTCCGACGTCTGCAAGCACTGCACCCACGCGGCCTGCCTCGACGTCTGCCCCACCGGCTCGCTGTTCCGCACCGAGTTCGGCACGGTGGTGGTGCAGGAGGACATCTGCAACGGCTGCGGCTACTGCATCTCCGCCTGCCCCTACGGCGTCATCGACCAGCGCAAGGGCGACGGCCGGGCGTGGAAGTGCACGCTGTGCTACGACCGGATCGGCGCGGGCAACACTCCGGCCTGCGCCCAGGCGTGCCCGACCGAGTCCATCCAGTACGGCCCCCTCGACGAGCTGCGGGAGCGGGCCGCGGCCCGGGTGGCGACGCTGCACGAGCGGGGCGTGCCCGAGGCGCGGCTCTACGGGCACGACCCGGGCGACGGGGTCGGCGGTGACGGCGCGTTCTTCCTGCTGCTCGACGAGCCCGAGGTGTACGGGCTGCCGCCGGACCCGGTGGTCACCACCCGGGACCTGCCGAAGATGTGGAAGCGCGCCGGCCTGGCCGCGCTGGCGATGGCGGCGGCGGCCGTGGCCGCGTTCGTGGGAGGTTCCTCATGAGTCCGGAGCGCGGTGGGCGCAGGCGGCGCGGCGGCGAGGAGCTGAGGGTCCCGGAGGCCGAGTTCACCTCCTACTACGGCTGGCCGATCCTCAAGGCGCCGGTCTGGAAGTGGGACATCGCCGCGTACCTGTTCACCGGCGGGCTGGCGGCCGGTTCGTCGCTGCTCGCGGCGGGCGGGCAGCTCACCGGCCGTCCCGCGCTGCGCCGCGCCGGCCGGGTCGCCTCGCTGGCGGCGGTCACCGCCAGCACCGTCTTCCTGATCAAGGACCTGGGGCGGCCCGCCCGCTTCCACCACATGCTCCGGGTGGCCAAGCCCACCTCGCCCATGTCCGTGGGCACCTGGATCCTCGGCGCCTTCGGCCCGGCCGCCGGGCTCGCGGCGGTCGCCGAGGGCGCGGCATGGCTGCCCGGGCGCGGCCTGCCGGGGCTCGTCCGCCGGGCGCTGCCGCCGGTCGGGCACGCCGCCGGGCTGGCCGCCGCGGCGACCGCGCCGGCGCTGGCGACGTACACGGGGGTGCTGCTGGCCGACACGGCCGTGCCGTCGTGGCACGAGGCGTACCCGGAACTGCCGGTCATCTTCGCGGGCAGCGCCCTGGCCAGCGGCGCCGGCGTCGGGCTGATCGCCGCGCCCTGCGCGCAGGCCGGGCCCGCCCGGCGGATGGCGGTGGCGGGCGCGGCCCTGGAGCTGTACGGCGCGCACCGGGTGGAGACCCGCCTCGGGCTGCTCAGCGAGCCCTACCGCACCGGCCGGCCCGGTCGCCTGCTGCGCGCCGGACGGGCCCTGACGGCGGTCGGGGTGGCCGGCGCGTTGCTGGGTCGGCGCAGCCGGACGCTCTCCGCGCTGTCCGGGGTGGCGCTGCTGGGCGCCTCGGTGGCGACCCGGTTCGGCATCTTCGAGGGCGGCGTGGCCTCGGCGAAGGATCCGAAGTACACGGTGGTGCCGCAGCGGGAGCGCCTCGAGCGGCGGCGCGCCGCCGAGGGCTGACGCCCTCCCGCGCACGCCCGCCGGGCCTGTGGTTCACTGCTGCGTGGAGGCGTTCAGGCGGCTGGTGCCCCTCCCGGTCTTCAAAACCGGTGTGGTCCGGGATCCGGGCCAGGCGGGTTCGATTCCCGTCCGTCTCCGCCATGCTGCGGAAGTGGGGATCATGGGGGACGTCGCGGCCGATCCGCGCCGGCGGGTGCCGCGCACCGACGCGCTGCTCGCCGACCCCCGGCTGGCCGCCGCGGCGGGCACCCTGGGTCGGGAGCGGGTCAAGGCCGCCGTCCACCGCGCCCAGGAGCGCGCCCGCCGGGGCGAGATCACCCCCGAGGCGGTACGCGACGCCGCGCTGGCCGCCCTGCCGGCGCCGGCGCCCCGGGCGGTGCTCAACGCCACCGGCGTGGTGCTGCACACCAACCTGGGTCGCGCCGCGCTGTCGCCCGCCGCCGTCGCGGCGGTCGCCGCCGCCGCCGGGCACACCGACGTCGAGTTGGACCTGCGCACCGGGCGGCGGGCCCGGCGCGGACGCGACGCCCTCGACGCCCTCGCGGCGGCGGTGCCCGACGCGGGCGCGGTGCACGTGGTCAACAACGGTGCCGCCGCGCTGGTGCTCGTCGCGACCGCGCTGGCCGCCGACGCCGAGATCGTCGTCAGCCGGGGCGAGCTGGTGGAGATCGGCGACGGGTTCCGCCTGCCCGACCTGCTGGAGAGCACCGGCGCCCGGCTGCGCGAGGTCGGCACCACCAACCGCAGCACGCTGGACGACTACGCCGCCGCCATCGGTCCCCGGACCGGCTTCGTGCTCAAGGTGCACCCGTCGAACTTCCAGGTCACCGGCTTCACCTCCGCGGTGCCCGTACGGGCGCTGGCCACCCTCGGCGTCCCCGTGGTCGCCGACATCGGCTCCGGGCTGCTGGCGCCCGATCCGCTGCTGCCCGCCGAGCCGGACGCCGCCAGCACCCTGCGGGCCGGGGCGGCGCTGGTCACCGCCAGCGGCGACAAGCTGCTCGGCGGGCCGCAGGCCGGGCTGCTGCTCGGTGCCGCCGACCTGGTCGAACGGCTGCGCCGGCATCCCCTCGCCCGGGCGTTGCGGGTCGACAAGCTGACCCTCGCCGCGCTCGCCGCCACCCTTGCCGATCCGGCGACCCCCACCCGGGCCGCGCTGCACGCCGACCCGGGCGCGTTGCGGGCGCGCACCGAGCGGCTGTGCGCCGCGCTCGCCGCCGACGGGTGCGAAGCACGGGTGGTGCCCGCCGGGGCGGTCGTCGGCGGCGGTGGCGCCCCCGGCGTCGAGCTGCCCTCCTGGGCGCTCGCCCTGCCCGAGCGGTACGCGTCTCCGCTGCGCCTCGGCGACCCGCCGGTGCTGGGCCGGGTGGTACGCGGGCGGCTGCTGCTGGACCTGCGCTGCGTGCCCGCCGACGCCGACGCGGCGCTGCGCGCCGCCGTGCTGCGCGTGCCCGGCGAGGGCTGAGGCGTGTTCGTGGTGGCCACCGCCGGGCACGTCGACCACGGCAAGTCGACACTGGTCCGGGCGCTGACCGGGATGGAACCCGACCGGTGGGCCGAGGAACGCCGCCGGGGCATGACCATCGACCTCGGCTTCGCCTGGAGCACCCTGCCCTCGGGCGCGACGGTGGCGTTCGTCGACGTGCCGGGGCACGAGCGGTTCGTGCCGAACATGCTCGCCGGCGTCGGCCCGGTGCCCGCCGCGCTGGTCGTCGTCGCCGCCGACGAGGGCTGGATGCCGCAGTCGGCCGAGCACCTGGCGGCACTGGACGCGCTCGGGGTGGCGTACGGCCTGCTGTTGGTGACCCGCGCGGACCTGGCGGATCCGGGGCCGGCGACGACCCGGGCCCGGGCGGAGCTGGCCGCCACCTCCCTCGGCGCGGTGGACGCGGTGGCGGTGAGCGCGGTGACCGGCGCCGGGCTGCCGCAGCTGCGCGCGGCGCTGGACCGGCTCGCCGCCCGGCTGCCCGCCCCGCGGGCCGACGCCCCGGTGCGGCTGTGGGTGGACCGCGCCTTTACCGTCCGCGGCGCCGGCACGGTGGTGACCGGCACGCTCGGCGCCGGTCGGCTCCGGGTGGGCGACGAGCTGGAGCTGGCCGGCAGCGTGGAGACGGTGCGGGTACGCGGCCTGCACTCCCTCGGCGTGGCCCGGCCCGAGGTCGCCCCGGTCGCCCGGGTGGCGGTGAACCTGCGCGGCACGCCCCGGGACCGCCTGGGGCGCGGCGACGCGCTGCTCACCCCCGGCCGGTTCCACCGCACGGACCTGCTGGACGTGCGGCTGGCCGGCGACCCGGCCGGGGAGCTGCCGGCCACCCTGACCCTGCACATCGGCGCGGCGGCGGTGCCGGCCCGGGTCCGGCCGCTCGGCCCGGACACGGCCCGGCTGCGGCTGGCCCGGCCGCTGCCGCTGCTGGTCGGGGACCGGGCGCTGCTGCGCGACCCGGGCCGGCACCACGTCGCGGGCGGGGTGACCGTGCTGGACGTGGCTCCGCCGCCGCTGACCCGTCGGGGCGCGGCCGTCGCCCGCGCGGCGGTGCTGGCGACGGTGGACGGCCGCCCCGAGCTGGCCGGCGAGCTGCGCCGGCGGCGGCTGGCCCGGGTCGCCGACCTGATCCGCATGGGCGTCGAGGCCACCGGCCGGCCGGTCGCCGGCGACTGGCTGGCCGACCCGGAGCACTGGCGGGGCCTCGGCGCCCGGCTGGTCGAGGAGGTCGCCCGGCACGCCCGGGAGCACCCGCTGGAGGCGGGCGCGCCGGTCGAGCTGCTGCGCCAGCGCCTGGACCTGCCCGAGCGGGCGCTGGTCGAGGCGCTGGTCCGGCCGCCGCTGCGGCTGCGCGCCGGCCGGGTCACCGCGTCGGCGGTCGACGCGCTGCCGGAACCGGTGGCCCGGGCCGTGGCCCGGGTCCGCGCCGAGTACGCCGACCGCCCGTTCCGCGCCCCCGAGGCCGAGCACCTCGCCGACCTGGGGCTGGGTCCCCGGGAGATCGGCGCGGCCGTACGCGCGGGGGCGCTGCTGCGCCTCGCCGAGAACGTGGTGCTGCTGCCCGGCGCGGCCGACGACGCCGTGCGGGTGCTGGCCGGGCTGCCCCAGCCGTTCACGCTCAGCGCCGCGCGGCGGGCGTTGGACACCACCCGCCGGGTCGCGGTGCCGCTGCTGGAGCTGCTGGACCGTCGCGGCGCCACCCGCCGGCTGCCCGACGACGCGCGGGTCGTGGTGACGGCCCGGTCCTGAAGCCGCCCCGGCGGGGTCGGCGGTCGCCTAGCGTGGCGCCATGGACCCTTCCGCGGTCTGGCGGGACAGGCAGCACAAGTGGCGGATCGAGGCGTACCGGGCGCCGGACCTGCGTTTCGCGATCTTCGCCACCAACGGCACCACCGAGTCCGCGCCGCTGTGGCTGTTCGGGATGTCGGCGCTGGCCCGGTGGCTGATGACGCACAAGATCTCCCTCGACGACCTGGAGGTCGACTGACATGGGGGCGCAGCTCGGTCAGCTCGCGCTGGTGGCGGTGCTGGTGCTGGTCAACGCGGCCCTGTCGGGCAGCGAGATGGCGCTGGTGACGCTGCGCGAGGGGCAGGTGCGGCAGTTGGGCCGGCGCAGCCGGTCGGGGGAGCGGCTGGCCCGGCTGGTCCGCGACCCCAACCGGTACCTGGCGACCATCCAGCTCGGCATCACCCTCGCCGGGTTCCTCGCCTCCGCCGCCGCCGCGGTGTCCCTGTCCGAGCCGCTGGTCGGGCCGCTGGGCTTCCTGGGCGGGGCCGCGCGCGGGGCGGCGGTCGTCCTGGTCACCGTGCTGCTGACGTTCGTCACCCTGGTCGTCGGCGAACTGGCCCCCAAGCGGCTGGCGATGCAGCGCGCGGAACGCTGGGGGCTGGTCAGCGCCGGGCCGCTGGACCTGCTGGCCCGGCTGTCGCGGCCGGCGGTCTGGCTGCTCAGCAAGGCCACCGACGTGGTGGTGCGGCTCGCCGGCGGGGACCCCCGCGCCAGCCGTACGGAGATGACCGAGGACGAGCTGCGGGAGATCCTGGTCAGCCAGCGGGGCCTGTCGGCACAGCAGCGGGAGATCCTCACCGGCGCGTTCGACATCGCCGGCCGGACGCTGCGGGACATCCTGGTGCCCCGGCTGGACGTGACGGTGCTCCCCGAGACGATGCCCGCGGCCGACGGGCTGCGCCGGCTCGCCGCCGCCGGCCGCTCCCGCGCCCCGGTCGTGGGGCCGGGTGGGCTCGACGCGGTGCGGGGCGTGGCGCACATCCGCGAACTCGTCGGGGCGGACGCGGCGACGGTCGCCGACCGGGCCCGTCCGCCGCTGCTGCTGCCCGGCACCCTGCCGGTCTCCGACGCGCTGCGCGAGCTGCGGCTGTGCCACCAGCAGCTCGCCCTCGTCGTCGACGAGCACGGCGGGGTCGACGGCATCATCACCATGGAGGACCTGCTGGCGGAGGTCGTCGGGGAGCTGTACGACGAGACCGACCGGGACGTGACCGGGGTGACCCGGGAACCGGACGGCTCGCTGCTGATGCCCGGCGACTTCCCGCTGCACGACCTGGCCGACGTCGGGGTGCGCCTGCATTTCCGGCCGTCGCGGGAGTACACGACGGTGGCCGGGCTGGTGCTGGCCGGGCTGGGGCATCTGCCGAGCGGGCCGGGGGAGACCGTGCACCTGCCGGGGCTGACCGTCGAGGTGGTGGAGGTGGCCGGCCGCACGATCCGCCGGGTCCGGCTGCGCGGCTTCTCCGCGGGCCCCGACCCGGTCGGGTGACGGCGGCGGGAACCGCCACGAACGGCGTGGATCAGGACGTACGGTCCGGTACGTGAAGGACCGAGGGATGCGGACGTTCGTCACCGTGCTGGCCGGGCTCGCGGTGATCTACTTCGGCACCACCGGACGCAGCGAGGAGGACGGCCGCGGCGTGTCGGGCGGCCTCGTCGTGCTCGCGCTGCTGGCGGCGCTGCTGGTGTGGCACCTGACGAAGCCGGGCGACAAGACGGCCAAGTAGGCCGGTCAGGTGGCGGCGGCGCGGGTGACCTCACCGGCGGACTCCTCGCCGAGGGCCACCCGGACCAACGCCGAGGCGAGCCGGCCGAAGTCGGCCGGGTCGACGAGCCCGGCCAGCCGGTCCGCCGAACCGGGCAGGCCGAGGCGTTTCGCGCCGGCCAGGGCCCGCCGGTCGGCGTACGGGCGCAGATCGGGCCAGGCCACCTGCGCCTCGCGCAGGAAGATGTCGGCGCCGGTGGGGCCGATGCCGGGGAACTCGGTCAGCAGCCGGCGCAGCCCGGCCGGTTCACCGCCGGCGTCGCGGTGCAGCCGGCGCAGGTCGCCCCGCCAGCGGTCCAGGCACAGCCGGGCGCCGGTGCCGAGCATCGTCGAGGTCCGCTCGTCGTAGCGGCGGTAGTGGCCCCGGCCCAGCGCGTCGACCCGGTCCTGCCAGCTCGCCGCCTCCATCGCCTGCGGGGTCCGGTAGCCGGCGGCGAAGAGTTCGCGGGCGGCCGCCACGGCCACCCGGGCCCGGATCCGGGTGCTCAGCAGCGTGGCGAGCACCAGCAGCTGGTAGAGCGGGGCGGGCCGGTCGGCGAGCGTGATGCCCGCCTCCTCGGCGTACGTGCGGCCCCGCCGCTCCAGCAGGACCCGCGCCACCTTCCGGTCGTCGCCCATCCTCGGGGTGTACCCGCCCTGCGCCCGGCCACCCCTGCGACCGTCCGCCCCGGCGGGTATGCCGCCGGGGCGGACGGGTAACCGACGTGGGACACGGTCGGACCCCGGAAGGAGAAACCCGTGGTGAACCCGCAGCAGGAGGAGTTCCGCCGCAACAACAAGGGCGCCACCAGCCAGGACAGCAAGGGCCCCAACCCCGCGGGGCACCCGCGCAACCGCGGCTCGTCGCACGGCGACGAGGGGCGCCCGGTGCCCCGGGGGCAGGTGTCGCCGTACGGCCCGGCCACCGAGCCGGTCGCCGACGACGAGAGCGCCCGGGGCTAATAACAGCCCCGGCCCGAGACGGGCGGCCGCAGCCGGTTCCAGGTGGCTGCGGCCGCCACGCCGTACGCGAGGTGCGGCACGATGTCGGCCAGCCAGTCCGACCGACGCCACGTGCGCGGATCGGTCACGCCCAGCACGGTCATCGACCCGTCGGACATCGTCATGACGGTGCCGCCGAGGACCCCGGCGGCCAGCGGCAGCGGCATCCGGCGGCCCCGGGCGAGCAGGGCGTACCCGACGCCCGCCGCCACGCCGATCCCGTAGCCGAGCAGGGGCCCGAGGCCCGAGCGGCGGTTGGCCGCCCGGTCCTCGGGCCCCAGGTCGACGTGTGCCACCTGGGCCACCCGCCCGGCGCTCTCCTCCGGGGTGCTGCTCGCCGGCCGCGCCCTCAGCACCATGTCGAGGTAGCTGACCATGTTCAGGGCGGCGCTGCCGACCGCGCCGGCGATCGCCCCGTCGGCCAGGTTCGCGGCCCTCACCTCGGGTCGCCCGGTTCGCGCTCGCCCTTGGGGCCGTAGACCCGCTCGCCGCGGACGACCCCCCGCTGTCCCCGGTCGGACTGCAGGATCCGGTTGGCCACGTCGTTGGCCTTGTCGTCCGGCACCCGTCGTCCCGAATCGTCGATCGCGTTCCGGATGCGCGCCCGCTGCTTGTCGTACGCGTTGCTGCCCGGCCGTGGTCCTGGCATCACTGCCTCCTCCGGTCGTCGTCGCCGTTGGCGTACCGCGCTCGTCTACCCGCCTGCGCGGGGACCAACCCCGCGACCGGTCCGGCGCGGCGCCCGGCTCAGCGCGGCGTGCCGGACCACCGCGACCGGGCAGTCGGCGTGGTGCAGCAGCGACTGGCTCACCGAGCCCAGCAGCAGCCCGGTCAGCTCGCCGCGTCCCTGCCGGCCGACCACCAGCAGCTGGGCCCGCCGGGACGCCTCGGCGAGCACGGTGGTGGGGCGGCCGCGCGTGGTCTCCCGGCTGACCGGCACGTCCGGCCACCGCTCCGTGAGCCCTGCCAGCGACTCGGCGACCACCCGCTCCTCCTCGGAACGCAGTTCGGTGTCGTCGTACACCAGTGGTCGCATGTCCCCGGGCCCGGTGGAGGTCGGATGCCGGTAGGCGTGCAACGCGACCAGCGCCGCGCCGCGCACCGACGCCTCCTCCATGGCGAACTCCGCGGCGAGCCGGGCCGTCTCGGAGCCGTCCACGCCGACGACGACGGCCCCGTCGGGGTGGTCGGTGCCCCGGGCGACCAGCACGGGACAGTCGGCGTACGCGGCGACCTGCACCGCGACGGACCCCACCACCAGGGCGGAGAAGCCGCCGAGCCCCCGGTCGCCGAGCACGATCATCGCGGCGGCCGGCGACTCGCCGAGCAGCACCGCGGCGGCCTCGCCGTCGATGATCTCGCCGGAGATCCGCAAGCCGGGCACCGTCGCCTCGGCCTCGTCCGTGGCGGCGGCGACGACCTGCTCCGCCTGGTGCCGCAGGCCGGCGCCGGGTGGGCCGGCGGCGGGGGCGTCGACCGGCACGCGCAGCAGGGGCCAGATGAAGGCGTGCACGATCCGCAGTGGCCGGTGCCGGCGGGCCGCCTCGACGGCGGCGAGCCGCACGGCGCGCAGCGACGAGTCCGAGCCGTCCGCGCCGACGACCACCGCCGCGCCGTTCGCCGAGTTCACCGCCCACCTCCCGCCGCTTCCCGGCCAGTATCGCGGCCGGGAACCCGTCGGCGGGCCGATACCGCGTAGGCCGGCCGGTGGGTACGCTGTCCACGCCCACCGGGGAGGGAGCGTCGTCGATGGTTGAGCCGGACCAGCCGAGCACCGCGCGGATGATCGATTTCTGGCTCGGCGGGGAGCACCACTTCCCGGTCGACGTGGCGGCCGCCCGCGACTTCGAGCAGGCGTACGGGCCGTGCGAGCCGGTCTTCCGCGAGCTGCGCGCCTTTCTCGGCCGGGCGGTCCGGGCGATGGCCGCGCGGGGGGTCGACAGCTTCCTCGTCTTCGGCGCCGGGGTGCCCACCATGGGCAACGTGCATGAGGTCGCCCCGGACGCCACCGTCCTCTACACCGACGTCGACCCGGTCACCATCCGCCTCGGCCAGCGCCTGCTGGCCGGCAGCGACCGGGCCGGCTACGGCTACGGCGACGCCACCGACATCGGCACGGTCGACCGCGCCCAGCTGCACCGGTTCGTGCCGGGGTGGGGGAGGAGACCGGTCGGCGTGGTCTTCCTCGGTCTGGCCGCGTTCCTCGACGACGAGACGCTGGCCCGCACCCTCGACGAGCTCTACGGTGCCACCGCGCCGGGCAGCCTGCTCGCCGTCGACTTCGACACGGAGGAGCTGGCCGGCTTCCCGGCGGCCCTCGCGATGATGGGCCCGGCGTTCCGGATGCGCCCGCCGGCCGCGTTCGTGCCGCTGCTGGGCCGCTGGACGCCCACCGAGGACGGCATCGTCCCGATCGCCCGGTGGCGGCCGGACGGCCCGCCCGCGCAGGTGCCCGACGCCTTCCACGGCGGGGTCGCCGTCCACTCGCCGGCGTGCTGACGCCTCCGGACGGCGAGGTACGCGTGTGCGGCCTGCCGTCCTGACCGGCCGTCACCGCGGCACCCGGGTCGCCACCTGACCACCGGTCGTCTCAACACCAGTCGCCGCCTGAGCGCCCGCTGCTGCCGCAGCAACCTGGCTTGCCCTTTGCACCCCGCTGCCCCGCAGCACCCCCAACTGCCGCCGGCGCCGGCCGAGGCGACGTGGGCGCCGCGCGCCGGGCCCCGAGCCGGGTGCGAGGCCACGGCGGCTGGCACCCGCCGTGTGCCCGCCCGCCCGGAGGGTGGGGGAGGGGGCTCCGTATGATGCTTGCCCTACGGCAAGCTTCCGGAGGATGATCATGTTGGAGGCACCGGGCCAGGTCTCGCGTGCGCTTCGTGCGGCCCCGCCCGACCAGGTGGTGGAGGCGGCGGACCAGGCTATCCGGTCCGCCCTGGGCGCCTCGCGAACGGACGTGTTCATCGCCGACTACCGGATCACCGGGCTCTGGCCGGTGCTCGACGCGGACCTCTCCGGCGGCGGCTTCCTCGCCTGCCACGACGCGGCGCAGCGCTGCTTCAGCAGCCAGCAGCCGATGACCGACACCGACGACGAGGGCCGGTGCCGGCTCTACCTGCCGCTGTCGGTGTGGGGGGAGCGGCTGGGCGTGCTCCTGGTCGAGCTGCCCGACCAGCCCGAACCGGACGTCGTCGAGCGGGCCGCGGACATCGCCGGCGAGCTGGCCGTCGTGCTGCGCGCGGCGGACCGGGAGACCGACCGGTACCGCCGGGTCCGCCGACGGGAGCGACTCAGCATGGCCGCCGAGATGCAGTGGGAACTGCTGCCGGGACGCGGCGTGAGCCACGCGGCGTTCGACCTCGCCGGCCAGCTGGAACCGGCGTACACGGTCGGCGGAGACCACTTCGACTGGTCCGTGGACGACGACCGGCTCACCGTGACGGTGCTCAACGGCGCCGGCATCGGGCTGTCTGCGGCGCTGCTGACCGCCGTCACCGTGAACGCGCTGCGCAACGCCCGGCGCTCCGGAGGCAGCCTCGTCGAGCAGGCCGAGTTGGCCTCCGACACGGTCTTCTACCAGCACCGCGGTCGCCGGTACGTGGCCACGTTGCTCCTCGAACTGGACACCGTCACCGGCCGGGTGCGGGCGGTGGACGCCGGCTCCCCGCACCTGCTGCGGGTGCGCGGCGGCACGGTGACGCCCATCGACCTGGAGCAGCAGCTGCCGCTGGGCATGTTCGCCGAGGCCCGCTACGACGTCCAGGAGTTCGCGCTGGAACCGGGGGACCGGCTGTTCGTGGTCAGCGACGGGGTGTGGGCCGCCGACCCCGGTGACCGCGGCGCGTACGGCGAACGGACGATGGCACGGGCGATGCGGTCCACGCGGCTGCAACCGCCGGCGGAAGCAGTTGGTACGGTGATGCGCGAACTGCACGCCTGGCACGCGGACGCCGATTTGCGCGACGACGCGGTCGTCGTCTGCCTGGACTGGCGTGGTTCCGCCGGGCGGGGCGACGGGTGAGAGCCGTCGTCGCACCGGCAGGGCACGAGCGGGACGATCGCAGGGGACACCGGGTGGAGCGACCTCCGAATCTCGCCGCGGCGATCGACGCCGCCGCCGAGGCACTCGTCGGTGTGCTCGACTCGGCGGTGCCCCGGCACCAGATGGCCGTCTCCCCGACGCAGCTGCGGGTGCTGTCGCTGATCAGCGGCCGGCCGGAGACCAACGTCAACGGCCTGGCCGAGTTGCTGGACGTCGTGCCGTCCTCGGCGAGCCGGCTCTGCGACCGGTTGGAGGCCACCGGGCTGCTGCGCCGGGTGCCCGATCCCCGCGACCGGCGGGAGGTGCGGCTGATGCCGACGGCCGCCGCCGAGGCGCTGCTGCGCGAGCTGCAGGAGCACCGGCACCGGGCGGTGCAGGCCGTGCTGGACCGGATGCCCGGTCGGGCGCAGCACGAGCTGCTGCTGGCGTTGATGGCCTTCGAACGCGCGGCCACCGCCGCCCCGACCGAGTCGCCGGCGGACTCCCAGGCCCGCACCGCCTGACGGGTCGTCTCCCGCCGTACGCGCCTTCCCCCTGCTCCACTAGTGTCCTAGGATGCCTTACGGGGGGTGACGCACCCCACCCGACGACACCGTCGTCGACGGGCCCGGACGCCTGAGGCCGGAGGAGGCGCCGAGGGCCCGATATAGTGGCAGCGCAACCGGCCCGTGATCGTCACGATCGCGGGCCGATGTCAGGCGAAGGTCCCGTATACGGGGGACCGCAGGGGACGCCGGCGGCAGCCGGCCCGACAGCGCCCACGTTCTCCGCGCCGCCGGTCCTCGGCCGGGCGGCGGAGCGTGTCGCGGAGGAGGTTCGGTGTCGCGTCCGCCGGCTCGGGAAGAGCACCCGGGGGCCACCGACGGCACGAGCGGATCGGCCGTCGGCGACCGGATCCTCACGCTGCCGAACGTCATCAGCTTCGTCCGGTTGCTCGGCGTCCCGCTCTTCCTCTACCTGCTGCTCGTCGCGCACGCCGACGTGGCCGCGCTCGTGGTCCTGGCCATCGGCGGCACCACGGACTGGGTGGACGGCTGGGTCGCACGCCGGATGCGCCAGGTCAGCCGGCTGGGGGAGCTGCTCGACCCGCTCGCCGACCGGCTCTACATCCTCGCCACCCTGCTCGGGTTCACCGCCCGCGACGTGGTGCCCTGGCAGTTCACCGCGGCGCTGCTGGCCCGGGAGTTGCTCCTGCTCGGTTCGTTGGCGGTGCTGCGCCGGCACGGGTACGGCCCGCCGCCGGTGCACTACGTGGGCAAGACCGCGACCTTCCTGTTGCTGGCCGCCTTCCCGGTCCTGCTGCTCGCCGCGGCGGTGCCGGGTGCGGCGACCGTCGCCGGGGCGATCGGCTGGGGCCTGGCCTGGTGGGGCCTGGTGCTCTACTGGGTGGCCGGCGCGCTCTACGTCGTGCAGGCCGGCCGGCTGGTCAGGGCGGTTCGGGCCGGGGGAGCGCCGGCATGACGGGCACGCCGGGCGACGGCCGGGGCCGCGGCGACCGGGTGTACGCCCCGGACTTCCTCACCGAGCTGTTCCGCAATCCGCTGGATCCCGGCTACGCCGACGCGGCGGCCCGGCGTCGGGAGCGGCAGACGCCCTCGCCGAGGTGGCGGCGGTGGTCGGCGCGTTCCGTCACCGTGGTGGTGGCGCTGCTGCTGGGTTTCCTGTTCGCAGTGGCGTACCGGCAGACGCTGGAGGCCGAGCCGGGGCGCAGCCAGGCCCGGTCCGGCCTGGTCGAGCAGATCAAGCAGCGGGAGACCGAGACGGACCGGTTGTCGGTGCGGGCCGACGAGCTGCGGGCGGAGGTGGCGCGGCAGCGGGCGGCGGCGCTGGGTGGCTCGGAGGCGGCGCGGCTGCACAACCTGGAGGCGGGCACCGGCCTGGGGCGGGTGCGCGGTGACGGCGTGGTGGTGCGTCTGGCGGACGCGCCGCAGAACCAGGACGCGGTGACGGGCGCGGACGTGGGGCCGTCCCGGGTGATCTACAGCGATCTGCAGGGTGTGGCCAACGACCTGTGGGCGGCGGGGGCTGAGGCGATCGCGATCAACGGTCAGCGGTTGACGGCGATGTCGACGATCCGTTCGGCGGGGCAGGCGATCCTGGTGGACTTCCGGCCGGTGACGGGGCCGTACGAGGTGTCGGCGATCGGTCCGGGGTCGATGCGGGACCGGTACGAGGACAGCCGCAGCGCGTTGACGATGCGGAAGGTGGCCGAGGACACCGGGTTGTCGTTCGGGGTGCGTGAGGCGGAGGACCTCACCCTGCCGGCCGCTCCGGACCCGCGGCTACGCTACGCGCAGCCCTCGGTGAGCCCGACGCCGTCGCCGTCGGGGGCCGACCGTTCCGTCAGTCCTGGGCCGACCGGTTCGAGGACGTCTCCCAGCCCCTCCGGAGGTGGTCGATGATCGCGGTGCTGGCGTTGTTCGCCGGTGTGGTCCTCGGCGTGTGGCTCGACCCCACGGTTCCCACGGCGTTGCAGCCGTACCTGCCGATCGCGGTGGTGGCCGCGTTGGACGCGGTGTTCGGCGGGGTGCGGGCGAAGCTCGACCGGATCTTCGACGACAAGCAGTTCGTGGTGTCGTTCATTTCGAACGTGCTGGTGGCGGGTCTGATCGTGTATCTGGGTGACCAGTTGGGGGTGGGCGGTCAGCTCTCCACCGGCGTGGTGGTCGTGCTCGGGGTGCGGATCTTCGGGAACGTGGCGGCGATCCGTCGGCACCTGTTCCGGGCGTAGGTTGGTGGCGATGAGCAGCGACGAGCACACCGAGACGGGCACGGGTTGGCCGCAGCCGGCGGGTCCGGGGCGGCCGTCGGGTCCGGCGGGGGAGCCCGATCCGCGGCCGGACGCGCCGGATCCGGACGAGTTGAGCCCGTTGGCGCCGGAGCGGTCCGCGCCGCCGGTGGAGCCGCCCGTGCAGGAGCCGGCGGTGGTGGAGCCCGACGACGGCGTGACGGTGGAGCTGAGCCGGGCCGCCGCCGGTGCCACCTCACCCGCGCCGGCAGCGGCCGGGGGTGGCGGGACGCCGCGGCGGCGGGTGAGTTCGGCCGGGGTGATGATCGCGGCGCTGTTGGCGTTGCTGGGGTTCACCCTGGTGGTGCAGTTCAAGTCGACGTCGACGGATCCGACGGTGGCGGCGACGCGGCAGGAGGATCTGGTGCGGATCCTGTACGACCTGAACTCGCGGGAGGTCCGGCTGCGGCAGGACATCGCGACGCTGGAGGAGAGTCAGCGGCAGTTGCGTTCGGGTCAGCAGGGGCGGCAGGCGGCGTTGGAGGAGGCGACGCGGCGGGCCGACGAGTTGGGGATCCTGGCGGGGACGTTGCCGGCGACGGGGCCGGGGTTGTCGGTGCGGTTCGAGGCGGGTGAGAAGCCGATCTCGGCGTCGCGGGTGTTGGACGCGGTGCAGGAGTTGCGGGGCGCGGGCGCGGAGGCGATGCAGATCTCCGGTGGTGACCGGGCGACGGTGCGGATCATCGCGTCGACGTTCTTCCTGGACGGGGAGGGCGGGTCGTTGGTGGTGGACGGGCGTCGGTTGACGGGTCCGTTCACGATCACGGTGATCGGTGATCCGGCGACGATGCGCACGGCCTTGAACATTCCCGGCGGGGTGGTGGCGTCGGTGACGGGTGACGGCGGTAAGTTGATCGTCGAGGATCGTGAGGCTGCCGAGGTTTCGGCGCTGCACGCGCCGATCAAGCTGGAACACGCCCGTCCGGTCTCCTGACCGGCGCGGCCCGCACCGGGGTTCCGGTGCGCCGATGGATGAAGGACGCGTCTGGTGATTCCTGAGGATCTGCGGTATACCGCCGAGCACGAGTGGGTGGCGG
Organism: Micromonospora sp. AMSO12t; assembly: GCF_008806585.1. Lineage (NCBI taxonomy): Bacteria > Bacillati > Actinomycetota > Actinomycetes > Micromonosporales > Micromonosporaceae > Micromonospora > Micromonospora sp. AMSO12t. The sequence continues at coordinate 5,574 of NZ_WAAS01000071.1, read as the reverse complement.
GTGACGGCGGCGGCACTGTCCGGGTCGGCATCACGCACTTCGCGCAGGACGCCCTGGGTGACATCGTGTATGTCCAGCTGCCCGATGCGGGTGTGGTGGTGGCGGCCGGTGAGTCGTTGGGTGAGATCGAGTCGACGAAGAGCGTGTCGGAGATCTACGCCCCGCTCAGCGGTACGGTGGCGGCGCGCAACGAGGCGCTCGGCGACACCCCTGAGGTGATCAACACTGATCCGTACGGTGCGGGTTGGTTGCTGGAGATCACCCCGGACGATCCGGCGGCGGTCGATGGTCTGCTGTCCGCGGACGCGTATCGTGAGCTCACCGAGAGCTGAGTGCGTCCCCTTCGGGCGTGGCGGGTGTTCCGCGCGTCCGGTTGCCCTGCATTTCGGCGCTGGCTAGGCTCGCCCAGTCGACCGAGAACCAAATAGTTCAGCGTTGCGGAATTGCCTTTCCGGGCACGGGGAGCCAGCCGCCGGGTGTTGCACTGCCCGGCGGCCAGACCCGCCATTACCCGACGCCGACCGAACAGATCCGTGAGGTGGTCCCATGACGCGCCCAGACGACGAGTTCCCCCCACTCGACGTCACTTCGACGCTCAATCTCGGTTCGCTCGACGAAGTGCTGGAGGGGCCGGACACCGATGTGGTGCCGAGCCGGATGTCCGGTTCGTTGCCGCCGGGTATGGCGCTGCTGGTGGTTCGCCGGGGTCCGAATGCGGGTGCCCGGTTCCTGTTGGATCACGATGTGACGACCAGTGGCCGTCACCCGGACAGTGACATCTTCCTCGACGACGTGACGGTGTCGCGGCGGCACGCCGAGTTCCACCGTGACGGTGGGACGTTCACGGTGCGGGACGTGGGGAGCCTGAACGGCACGTACGTGAACCGGGAGCGGGTCGAGGCGGCCACGTTGAGCAATGGTGACGAGGTGCAGATCGGCAAGTTCCGGGTGGTGTTCATCGCCGGTCCGCGTCCCGAGGAGGGGGCCGGCCGGGGGTGAACGAGCCTGCGGCCTCCACGCCGCCCGAGGCGGCCCGTGCGCGCCCGCTGATGAGTATCGGTGAGGTGCTGGGTCAGCTGCGGGTCGATTTCCCGGACGTGACCATCTCGAAGTTGCGGTTCCTCGAGGCCGAGGGCCTGGTGGAGCCGCAGCGGACGGCGGCGGGTTACCGGAAGTACAGCTGGGACGATGTGGCGCGGTTGCGGTTCGTGCTGACCGCGCAGCGGGACCAGTATCTGCCGTTGCGGGTGATCCGTGATCAGTTGGCGCAGTGGGACGCGTCCGGGGAGTCGCCGGGTCGGCAGCGGCCGACGTTGGTGGCGGTGGGTCCGGACGGTGAGGTTCCGGGGCGGGTGCCGGAGGAGCCGGTCGGGTCGCCGCAGGTGCGGCTCGGCCGGTTGGACCTGGTGGCGCGCAGCGGGATCGACGAGTCGACGCTGGGCGAGTTGGAGCGCCTCGGTGTGGTGGTGTCGGATCCGCCGGGTTGGTACGACGACGACGCGTTGATCATCGCGCGGGCGGTGGCGGGTCTGGCGGCGTACGGGTTGGAGCCGCGGCATCTGCGGGCGTTCCGTACGGCGGCGGATCGGGAGGCCGGTCTGTTCGCGCAGTTGTTGACGCCGTTGGCGCGGCAGAGTGATCCGGCGGCGCGGGCGCGGGCGGCGGAGACGGCGCGGGAGTTGGTGGCGCTGTCGCAGCAGTTGCATGCGGCGTTGGTGCGGGTGGGGTTGCGGTCGACGTTGGGTCGGTGATCCGGCGGGGGCCGTGCGGAAAGATCTTCCCCGGGAAGCGTGTCGTAGGCTTGCCGGGGTAACCCCTTTCTGGCGCGGGCGTGTGCGGGTAGCGCATGGGACGGCCGTGTCGCGGTCCGTGTACCGTGCAGGGAAGGGCGCGGTGCGGCGTAGGTGACAACGACACGGAGGCGGCGGTGCGCGAGCTGAGCGTGGTCGGAGTTCGGGTGGAGCTGCCCAGCAACCAGCCGATCGTCCTGCTCAGGGAGGTCGAGGGGGACCGCTATCTGCCGATCTGGATCGGTGCGGTCGAGGCGACGGCGATCGCCTACGAGCAGCAGGGGGTCAAGCCGGCCCGGCCGCTGACCCACGATCTTCTGCGGGACGTGTTGACGGCGTTGAAGGCGCCCTTGCAGGCGGTGGAGATCACCGAGTTGAAGGAGAACGTCTTCTACGCCGATCTGTTGCTCGGGGACGGGGTGCGGGTGTCGGCCCGGCCGAGCGATTCCATCGCCCTGGCGTTGCGGGTCGGTGCGCCGATTCGTTGTGCGGAGGAGGTCCTCAGCGAGGCGGGGATCGTGATCCCGGACGAGCAGGAGGACGAGGTGGAGAAGTTCCGCGAGTTCCTGGACCAGGTGCGTCCGGAGGACTTCGCCGGCTGAGTCCGGTCTTCCTCGGGATGTCACGTTCGGTGATGTCCCGGTGCTGTGGGTGATCTTCGTTGTCGTGTCGCGGCGTGTCGCGGCGGCTTCTGCGGGGCAATTCCTGAAGGCGGCTATAGGGTTGCCGTGTCGAGGGGTGCACGTCCCGGAAACGACGTGTCACCGCACTGGCGGGGAGGTTGTCCGGATGCACGAGCCGCGAGATCCCGATCCGGGTACGGAGCTGGACGAGCCGGGTGTGGCGCCGCCGGGGTGGGCGACCGAGGGTGACGGTGCTGTGGGCTACCGGGGCGTGACGGCCTGCCATGCGGTGGGGATCAGCTACCGGCAGTTGGACTACTGGGCCCGCACCGGGTTGGTGGTGCCGAGTGTGCGTGACGCTTCGGGTTCGGGCACGCAGCGGTTGTATTCGTTCCGGGACCTGGTGGTCCTGAAGGTCGTGAAGCGGCTGCTGGACGCCGGGGTGTCGTTGCAGAACATCCGGAAGGCGATCGAGGCGCTGCGTTCCCGTGGGGTGGCGGACCTGGCGGGCATCACGTTGATCTCCGATGGCACGACCGTGTATGAGTGCCGGTCGCCGGAGGAGGTGGTCGACCTGTTGCAGGGTGGCCAGGGCGTGTTCGGTATCGCGATCGGTGGGGCGTTCAAGGAGATCCAGGGTTCCCTGTCGCACCTGCCGTCTGAGCCGGCGACGTCGGTGGAGCCGCAGGTGGCGGCGGAGCCGGTGGGTGACGAGTTGGCGGCGCGTCGGGCGCGGCGCCGGGCCGGCTGAGGGGTCGGCGGCTCGGCTGATCCGCCCCGCGCGCTCCGGGTTCGCCGGGGTCGCTCCGCCCGGTCCGGGCCGGGTTCGCTGCACGTCGTTGGTTCGCGTCACCAGCGCTGCCCGGTAATCGTCGTCCACGACCGAACCGTCCGATCGGCTGGTGGCGTGGGGGCCTGCGGCGGTGTGGCGTGCGCCACGTCCTGACCTGTCGGCTTGTTGACACTTCTGACGATCATGGCAATCCTGTCTGCGTCGTTGCGCCTGTTTCGCACGTGGGTCGCTGTTCCGTCGGGGTACGGGCAGTTGCGGGCCGGTGTCACGCGACGACGCAGGCAGCGGGCGGCGACGCTTGCCCGACGATCGGATTGAGTGCGAAGTGCAGACCGACGTGGATGCCGGCGCGATGTCGGCGCGCGCCGGCGTGCGGGCCGGGGACGCGGGCGGCTGTCCCGTGTCGCACGCGTCCGACTCGCCGGTGGACGTGACCGCGGAGGCGGTGGAGTTCCTGCACCTGTACCACGAGGAGCGCCGGCTGCCGGGGGTGGCGGACCGGGTCGCGCGGGTACGGGAGGAGATCGCGGTGACCGGCACGTACCGGCACACCGGCGATGAGTTGGTGCACGGCGCGAAGGTGGCGTGGCGGCAGTCGGCGCGCTGCGTGGGGCGGGTCCGGTGGGCGGGGTTGAGGGTCCGCGACCGCCGTGGGGTGACGACGGTCGCGGGCATCGCGGAGGAGTTGGCGCGGCATCTGGCGGTGGCGGACAACGGCGGGCGGATCCAGTCGGTGATGACGGTGTTCGCGCCGGACCGGCCGGGGGTGGGTCTGCGGGCGCGGCTCTGGAACGACCAGCTGATCCGCTACTGCGGACACCGGATGGACGACGGGTCGATCCTGGGTGATCCGGCGCAGGTGGCGATGACGGACGCGGTGCGGGCGCTGGGCTGGCATCCGCCGCCGGTGCCGGGCCGGTTCGATCTGCTGCCGTGGGTGCTCGAGACGGCGTACGAGGATCCGACGTTGGTGGAGGTGCCGCGGGAGCTCGTGCGTGAGGTCGCCCTGACGCATCCGGCGTATCCGTGGTTCGAGGAGTTGAGGTTGCGCTGGCACGCGCTGCCGGTGATCAGCAACATGCGGTTGCGGGTGGGTGGGGTGGACTACAGCTGCGCCCCGTTCAACGGGCACTACCTGGGCGACGAGGTCGGCACCCGGAACATGGGTGACGGGGACCGGTACGACCAGTTGCTGCCGGTGGCGCGGGGGTTGGGGTTGGACACCTCGCGGGAGGACACCCTGTGGCGGGAGCACGCGGCTCTGGTCATCAACCAGGCGGTGCTGCACTCGTTCCGTGCGGCGGGGGTGCGGGTGTCGGATCCGCACACGGAGTCGGAGCTGTTCATGCGGTTCTGCGCGCAGGAGGAGCGGGCGGGCCGGCCGGTGCACGGCGACTGGTCGTGGCTCAACGGCAGTGTGGGGTGGGCGGCGTTGCACGCGGTGCACCACCGGTACTACGACACCCGGGTGCCGAACCCGAACCTGTGGCAGACCGATCGTGCGTACGGTCCGGCGGGCGTCGAGGCGCTGTCCCTGCGGCAGCGGCACGACGTGGCCCGTCGGCGGGAGGGCTGAGGCATGGACGTGGTGGCGCTGCGTCAGAGTTGGGCCCAGCTGTCGGTGGCCGGGCCGGAGGCGGCGAAGTACTTCTACGCGACGTTGTTCCTGATCGCGCCGGAGACGCGTGCGATGTTCCCGACGAACATGCAGTACCAGCAGGACAAGTTGCTGGCGGCGTTGGGGCACATCGTCACCCATGTCGACGACGAGCGGGAGGTGACGGCGTTCGCGCAGCGGTTGGGCGCCGATCACCGGCGGTTCCAGGGCGAGGACCGGCAGGGCCGGCCGGTGCCGTTGGCGGAGTGGCACTACATCCGGGTCGGGCAGGCGTTGCTGGCGACGTTGGAGCGGTTCCTGGGTCCACGGTGGACGCCGCAGCTGCACGCCGAGTGGGCCGCGGCGTACGAGTTGGTGGCGCGGTTGATGCTGGCCGGGGCGGTGGAGGCGGAGCGGACGTCGCCGCCGTACTGGGAGGCGGAGGTCCTGGCGGTGCAGCGGCGGCGGGCCGACGTGTGTGTGTTCACGGTCCGTCCGAACTACCTGTGTGAGTACCTGCCGGGGCAGTCGCTGCCAATGCAGGTGCCGCAGCTGCGGACGTGGCGGTATCTGTCGCCGGCGAACGCGCCGCGTCCGGACGGGACGATCGAGTTCCACGTGCGGGCGGCGGGCCGGTTCTCCACGCATCTGGTGCGCAGGCTGCGGGAGGGTGACCGGGTGCTGCTGGGCTCGCCGGTGGGGACGGCGTTGTCGTCGTACGACCGGTCGCCGGGCCTGCCGTTGCTGCTGGTGGCGGGGGGCACCGGGGTG